>JAKBFR010000139.1 GCA_021837545.1 Bacillota bacterium
AGACCATCAGAAAGAGCTATATTAAATGGTAGAGCTGTTGACAGAACACTAAGACCTCTATTTCCTCATGGATACAGAAATGATGTTCAAGTAGTTAATACAGTAGTATCTGTTGAAAACGACAACTTACCAGAAATCTTAGCTATTAATGCAGCATCACTTGCATTATGCCTTTCAAGCATTCCATATACAATTCCAGCTGCTGCAGTGCAAGTAGGAATTATAGATGGTAAATTTGTTACGAATCCAGATACTGAAGGCCGTGAAAAGAGTACTCTTTTTCTAACAGTATGTGCTACAAAAGAAAGAGTAATGATGGTTGAAGCTGGTGGAAATGAAATACCAGAAGATATCATGATAGATGCTATTAAATATGGTTTTGATGAATGTCAAAAGATTATTGCATTTCAAGAAGAAGCTGTAGCTAAATTTGGAAAGAAAAAGGATGTACCAGTATTATATACTGTAGATCCAGAACTTGAAAAAGATATTAAAGATTTTGCTCAAGATATGGTTAAAGAAGCAATGTATATCATGGATAAAGATCCAAGAAATGCAGCTATAGATGCAGTAAATGAAAAAGTTAAGGAAGAATTCGGCGAAAAATATGCTGACAAATCAGGGGATATAAAAGAAGTTCTTTACACAATGCAAAAGAAAGTTGTAAGAAACATGCTTTTAAAGGATAAGAGAAGACCTGATGGAAGAGCATTTGATCAAGTTAGACCTTTAGGTTGTGAAGTGGGTATTTTACCTAGAACACATGGTACAGGATTATTTACAAGAGGGTTAACTCAAGTAATGACTGTTGCAACACTTGGATCAATTAGCGAAATTCAAATATTAGATGGAATAGATGAAGCAAAATCTAAAAGATATATGCATCATTATAATTTCCCAGGATATAGTGTTGGGGAAGTAAAACCTTTAAGAGGACCTGGTAGACGTGAAATTGGTCATGGAGCATTAGCAGAAAGAGCTCTTTTACCTTTACTTCCATCAGAAGAAGAATTCCCATATACAATTAGATTAGTATCAGAAGTTTTAAGTTCAAATGGATCAACGTCTCAAGCATCAGTTTGTGGTTCAACACTAGCATTATTAGATGCAGGTGTACCTCTTAAAAGACCAGTTGCAGGTATTGCAATGGGATTAATCACGTCAGATGACTTATCAGAAGAAGCAGTAATAACTGATATTCAAGGAATAGAAGATTTCTTTGGAGATATGGACTTTAAGGTAGCAGGAACAACAGAAGGTATAACATCAATTCAAGTTGATACTAAGCTTCACGGCTTTAGTTTTAATGTAGTAGAAAATGCAATTCGCGATGCTAGAAAAGCAAGACTTACTATAATTGATAAAATAAATGAATGTATGAATGCACCTAGAGAAGATGTTTCATTATATGCACCAAAGACTCAAACAATGAATATAAATCCAGATAAGATAAGAGATGTAATTGGAGCTGGTGGTAAGGTTATTAACAAGATAATACAAGATACAGGCGTTAAAATTGACATAAAAGAAGATGGAACTGTATTTGTAAGTTCAACTGATCATGAAGGTGTTACAAAAGCTCTTAAGATAATAGAAGCTTTAACTAAAGAGTTTAAGGCTGGGGAAGTTTATTTAGGGAAAGTTACTAAAATAACTACTTTTGGAGCATTTGTTGAAATTTTACCTGGAAAAGAAGGCTTAGTTCATATTTCTAAGTTAGCTAAAGAACGAGTAAACAAGGTTGAAGATGTAGTATCTATTGGAGATGAAATTTTAGTTAAGGTTACAGAAGTTGATGGCCAAGGCAGAATAAATCTTTCGAGAAAAGATGCTTTAGAAGAACAAGAAAATAAAGATGAGAAATAAAGGCAATTAATTGCCTTTTTTTTTACTAAGAAGGAGGGCAAGTACAACATGTATAATACATATACCCTTAAAAATGGATTGAGAGTGGTCACTGAAAAAATAGAATATTTAAATTCTATTAGTGTTGGAGTTATGGTTCAAAATGGTTCGAGAAATGAAAGCTTAGAGGTTAATGGAATATCGCATTTCATTGAGCATATGTTTTTTAAAGGAACTGATAAAAGAACTTCAAAAGGAATTATGGAAGAAATAGAGAATGTAGGTGGTCAAATTAATGCTTTTACAAGTAAAGAAGCTACTTGCTATTATATTAAAGCATTAAATACGCATTTGGATTTATCATTAGATGTACTTTCAGACATAATATTAAATGCGAAATTTGATCCAGAAGAAATAGAAAAAGAAAAAGGCGTAGTAATTGAAGAAATTAACATGAGTGATGATTCGCCAGAAGATGTATTAGATGATGTACATTCTAAAGCTTCATTTGGAGAAGGATCACTCGGATACCCCATTCTTGGAACTATACCTTTAGTAAAGTCATTTACTAGAGAGAAAATATTGAATTTTATTAGTGAAAAATATACTCCTTATAATTCTGTAATATCAATTTGTGGTAAATTTGATGAAAAAGAACTTGAAGATTTAATTAATAAATACTTTGGTTCTTGGGAAAGTAAAAATCAATATAAACCAGAGTATAATGAAGCAATAATACATGTTGATTCTGCATATGCTAAAAAAGAAATCGAACAACTTCATATTTCTTTAGGTTTAGAGGGATTACCTTATGGCGATGAAAATAATTATGCATTAGTACTTCTTAATAATATATTTGGAAGTGGAGCATCATCGATTCTTTTTCAAAAGGTAAGAGAAGAATTAGGGTTATGTTATTCTATAACATCATATTTACAACCATTTCAAGGTGTTGGTACATTAAATATATATGCTGGTTTAAATAGAAATTATGGAGAGAAAGCTTTAGAGGTTATAGATAAAGAAATTTCTTTATTTAGTAAAAATGGAATAACTGATAAACAACTCGAGATAAATAAGGAAAAGATTAAAGCTAATTATATTTTAGGATTAGAAAGTACTAGTTCAAGAATGTTTTCCAATGCAAAAACATATCTTTTTAGAAATAAGATAAAGAGTCAAGAAGAAGTTATAAAAAAGATAGATGATATAAATAAAGATAATATTCAGTATGTTTTAGATAGATGCTTCAAAAAAGGAGTTTTAAATACTGCTTATGTTGGGCAAGATGTTGAGTATAATAAATTAGATTCTATAATTTTAAAAAATGCCAAGGCTTATGATAACTCTAAACATAATAAGAAGTTTAAGCTATAAAAAAATAATGTAATAATACACCTCCTTTATTCATATTATTTTATGAGTGCTAAAGGAGGTTTTTATTATGAGTGAAGAAAATAAAATCAAGTATTTAAGTGATATAGAAAGATATGAACTTATAAATATTAATGATGGGGAAAAGTATGATTATCTATTAAATAATGATTTAATAATAGATGATGAAGGAAATTTTAAATATTTAATAGTTAATTTAAGTGAAGGAAAGTTTAATTTTTTTAGTAGTAAAGATTTTTTGGAAATTCCATGGGAGTGTGTGAAAAAGATTGGAGCTAAAACTATTATATTAGATGCAGATGATGAAGTGATAAAAAAGGTTAAGCTATAATTAGGAGGAAATACAGTGAAAATAGTTGTACAAAAATTTGGAGGAACTTCAGTGTCAACTGAGGAAAGTAGAAAACAAGTCATAGAAAAGGTTAAAAATGCAATTAAGGATGGATATAGTCCTGTTTTAGTAGTATCTGCAATGGGAAGAAAAGGTGAATCATATGCTACAGATACATTATTATCATTAATAGATGATAAATTTAAAAATACAAATAAATTAGCTCAAGATCTACTTATGTGTTGTGGAGAAACTATAAGTTCGGTTGTCATGAGCAGTGATTTATATAGTGCTGGAATTGATGCTATGCCACTTACTGGTGGGCAAGCAGGAATATTAACTGATAACAATTTTACAGATGCCACTTGCGTTGAAGTAAGTCCGGAGAAGATTTTAGAATTAGTGTCACAAGGAAGAGTTCCTGTAATAACAGGATTTCAAGGAATTACAGAAAATGGATACTTAACTACATTAGGTAGAGGTGGAAGTGATACTACAGCTTCTATTTTAGGAGTTGCACTTAAAGCCTCAGCTATTGAAATATATACTGATGTAGATGGAATTATGACAGCTGATCCAAGAATAGTTAAAAATGCTAATTTAATTGATGTAATAAGTTATAATGAAGTATTTCAACTAGCTGATAAAGGTGCTACTGTAATTCATCCAAAAGCTGTGGAAATTGCAATGGAAGGCAATATTCCTATATTAATAAAAAATACTATGAGTGATTGCAAAGGAACATTAATAAATAATTTTGGTGATAAAGATAAAGATAGAATTATGACTGGAATTACCAGCCAAAAGAATAGAGTTCAAATTTCTATTAAAGCTTCTGAAAATAAAGAAAATGTTAAATATAAAAATGTTTTAGATTTAGCTGCAGCAAATGAAATAAGTTTAGATTTAATAAATATATTTCCAAGTGAACAAATTTTTACCATAACTGAAAAAGATAAGAGTATTTTGATAGAGATTTTAAATAATGCTAAATTGAAATATAATTTAATAGAAGAATGTAGTAAAGTAGCTGTTATCGGATCGAGAATGAAGGGCATACCAGGTGTTATGGCGAAGATCATAAAGGCTTTAAGTGATAGTAATATCGAAGTGCTACAAACAGCAGATTCACATATGACAATTTGGTGTTTAGTTCACTCTAAAAATGAAAAAGAAGCAATAAATGTTCTACATAAAACTTTTAAGCTTTAATATAGATACCCATAGTGGAATCATATGTAGGTGGTAATCCACCGAAATTGAATACATGTTTATTCCAGCGGACTAAGAAGTTTCGGCAGCTTGTTTTCTAATGCCGCTTTCACAAACATGTATCCAATTTCTCTATGTAAATATACCTTTAAGTGCTATAAATGTTGAATATAATACCAAGTATAAGTAAAGCTTTAGGATTGAGTATCTAAAAGTCTATTAAAAAATAACCATAATTATCACTTTGGTAATTTTAAATTAAGCTATTTTTTATATAGTATTGAAATATAATAAAAAAATTATAGGTGAGATTGTCCACATATGATTCTCAATATAAGAATGTAGCATATTAATACATATGATTTATATTATCTAAATTTGATAATATAATTATGCTCTTGTTCAGTAGAACTAACTAATTTGAAATTACAATTATTTAATACTTTAATAGAACCGATATTTGTTTTTAGAACTTTGGCAGTTATACCTTTAGAGCCTTGAAATCTATAAGCCCAATTTATTAATGTTTCTAAAGCCTCTGTCATAAATCTTTTCTTTCTATAATTAGATGAAATACTGTATCCAACTTCTGAATAACCATCTATATCTAGTAATCCTTTAAAGCCAATAAAACCTACTCCGTTTTGATTTTCCTTATTAATAATCAGCCAATATGTATACCATTCATGAATATCTTCATTAATATTTTGCATTTTCATTAGTTTCTTTGATATTGCTAATTTAACAGAATCCAATATTGATTCTAATTCAATTGGAGTTTCGACATTATCAATCTCATTGTTATTTATATATTGTAATTCATCAAAAGATAAAGGTTTTAAAAGTAATCTTTCAGATTCTAAAAATTTCTTATTCACTCTAATACCCCCCCATTTTGTAATTATTATAGTTATACGATAATCTACTATTCGTTAAAAATGGTGCATACTTAAAAATCACTTTTATTCAAACAATAATAAATTTTATCATTACTGGTTTTAACGTACTTAAA
>JAKBFR010000140.1 GCA_021837545.1 Bacillota bacterium
GCATCTGGATTAGTCGTTGCTTTTGCTCTTTCTAATCTTACATTTTCCCTTACAATAGTTGGTCCTGGAGCATAAACAAATTTATTGTTCATCGTACAATTTCCGTCCTTCCTTTATTATTGCTTATATTATCTGGAAAATGTCATTTCCAAACAACTAGTATTAATAAAATATCACAAAAAGCAAAAATAGTAAATTGTACGGATACAATTGGATTCATTCTACTTTCTTTATCTTAACGTTGGCTTAATGAATAAAATTTTAAGCATAAAAAATAAGCTCTTCAAATTAATTGAAAAGCTTAAATAAAGTTATTTTTACAAATATCATTTTTTTCTTTTAAAAATATGTGCTTTTAATTCTTCTACATATCTATCTTTATCCTTTACTTTTAAAGTTGGAAATGCTTTTAAAAGACGATCATGTATAATATTACTTTTCGATTTTAGAGAATCATACTTATCGTTTAAAATAATAAATTTTTCTAAAACTTTCTCCTTATAATTTTCTTTATTGGTTTGGATAGATTGTCCTAATTTTTCTTTTATTTCATTAATGAACTCAACTGGTTTACTGCTTTCTAAATATTCTATAATTTCTTCTTTTGTTTCATACACTCTACTTAACTGCGTATAAGATACAAATTCATCCATTATATCTGACATATTATTTAGTTTGACCTTTAAATTCATTGCATAATAACTAGTTGTTCCATAATCCGCTAAATAAGTTACTACTGCTATAATTGCAAGGTTTTTTCCTGTTGATATTGAATAAAGAGAAACAATAAAATTAACGAAAGGTTGCATAACTTGAAATAAAGCTACTGTTAACAATCCCCAAAGAATAGAATTATATAAACAAATTCTACCCTTAATATTAAAACGATAATTACTATAATCCCACCAAGTCGTTTTAAATATAACTTCCATTAACCATCCTGTAAAATATTCCAAAATAGAAGGAACTATAATCCCCAGAATAAACAATATTAAAATACTATTTTCAAATGGTTTTAATATAAAGTAAACAGATAATGCCCCAACTCCATAAATAGTACAAACAGGACCATTTACAAATCCTCTATTTACAAATTTTCTATCCAATATGGATGCATAACAAGTTTCCATAACCCAACCTAAAAAGCTATATATAAAAAACCAATGAATAATATGATATAGATCAGTTCCTAATAATTTTAATTCCCACAAAAACTTCGTTCCTCCCTTTATCCGTTATTTTTCTAACATAATATTCCATAAAAATGTAATATTTATATTAAGTAATTAACTTTAATATAACTCTACTATATATTCTTTAATCTCTAGTATATATAATATATCATATTATTTAATTCAAAAAAATAACTCCAATACAATCAACTTAAATAACAGAAAAAAGACCCAAATATTATGCATTTATAACATCATATTTAAATCTTGCTCTATTATTAAAACATATATTTTTATTAATAGTTTCTATTTCATCTGATTGATAAAATATGAATTGTTCAGTAACTATTGTTTATCCCCAAAATCTCAATATTTTTTGAGTTGTATTATATATTAGCTAATCCACTTAATTCTAGAGTTTCATTAAGCCTCTTTTCAAACTTTTCCTTATCTATTTTTAACTCATCAAAAACCTTTTCATCAAATCCTATATAATAATTTTCCCCAAGTATATCCCAAGCGTATTTTTCTGCAATATGTGCAGCATACACAATTTGTTTATTAATAATATTTTTATCAAAAGGATTATGATGATACAGTGATGCCTCAACAATCGGCAAAGGAATATCCCACCACTGTAGAAGGTATCCTCCTATTTCTTGGTGGTTTGTTCCAAAAGCCTTATTTTCAAGATCAATTATACTGATATGCTGAATTTCAGCTTCATCAAATATCTCCATATACTTATCATGAAAAGAATGTATCATAAAAATAATCCCAACATTGCTCAATAGTCCAGCATTCATCTCCGCTTCTGGAATTTTCTTATTCAAAAATTCATTATATACTATACTTATAATTCTATTGGAAATAAATGCATGTTCCCATAGCTTCTCTAATCTTTCATTATCCTTAGAATTAAAAGTTAATCCATCAATAAATGCTGATGCAATTACTATGTTTTTTATATTATCTAATCCAAGATACGCTACTGCTCTTTTGATTGAACCTGTTTTTATTGCATAATATGATGAATTCACAATGTGAAGTAGCTTTATAACAATAGAATTATCACATTCTATTGCATCAACTATTTTATATATCTCTTCGTCATTTTCTATGACAGAAATAATTTTCTGGTAAGACATCTTAATAGTAGGTAATTCTTCTGCATTGTTTATAAGCTTAAGAACATTCTTATTATCCTTAAGTACATATTCTATTTGAAAGACTTTCTCTATAGTCTCAACAATAACATTATTCTCCCATGGCTTTAAAATATGTAGTTTTGCTATATTTTTTTGCAATGCATCAAATACAATTCTTTCTTCAGCTAACTCACTCAAAATGATTCGAACTATATGTGGAAATCTTTTTTTCACTTGACTAAGTAATTCATAACCATTCATTTTAGGCATTTTCATGTCACTGACAATTACATCTACTTTCTTGTTTTCAAGAATATTTAATGCCTCTCTCCCACTATTGGCTGTGATTACCTCATATTCTGTATCCATAAAAAGTTCTATAATAGATCTTAATGTTTGTAATTCATCATCAACAAAAAGAATTGTTTTTAACATAAAATTCATCTCCTTATGTATGGTATTTAATATCTAATCCCTCATTTTTCTTATACTGTGTATTTCTACATTCAATGTTATAATCCTTTATTAAATCATCATACTTATGTATAAATTTATTTATATTTATGTACTGTCAAAATGTTTATAAAAATAAGCCTGCAGACCCTCATTTATGATGATTTGCAGGCTTAATAATTGTACATAACTTTTAGATATATGCCGTAATTGTTTTACTACAGCTTTCTACGCTAACTAATTATAGCAAATAATATAATCTCCTGAATTAATATTATCATATACTGCCTTGGCCACATAGTATGGTGCATTTACACATCCATGTGAACCATCTGTCTTATAAATTTCTCCACCAAACTCTGATCTCCAACTAGCATCATGAAGTCCAATTCCCCTATTGAATGGCATCCAAAAGCTTACTGGAGCAGCATAATCCTGACCTTTTAATACAGTATCCTTCTGTTTATAATATAATTTATAAATCCCTGGCGGTGTTGAATGTCCAGCACTTTCATTGCCTGTAACAACATCTCCATCTACAACAAGATAGCCATCTTTATAATACCATAAATGTTGTTTAGTCATGTCAATTTCCACATACGTATTTCCAACATTTCTAAAATAGCTAGATGCTGATGTTTGAGCATATAGTGGGTTCTTTGTTATAGTTTGTCCATTTTTTATATTCTCAATTAATGCTTTCGTTTCTTCTGAGCTATCAATTATCCAACTATGATTATTACCATCATAACCACCACTAACTTTTATGTTGGTTCCCAATGATGTATTATAAGCACTTGCCAAAGTATCTACATAATTTCTTACCTTTGCCTCATCAATTATAACTTGAAAATTCTCATCAACTCCAATCCAGTCCTTTATTATAGAACTATCTATAACTTGTGTAAGCCCTGCAAAATTATAAGTTATATTTGAGGATATATATTTATTTAGGGCCTCGTTAGCATAAACTACTATTGGAGAATTTGTAACAAACTTAGGATTTTCATAACAATTTATTGATTCCAAATTTATTATTGTCTCTCCTTTAAGGATTCCCTTTACTACATTATCATATAAAATATCTTTATTAATCTTATTCCCATAAATTTCCTTCTTGATTGTATATCCATTATCTTCATATTCAACTTTAGCATTTTGAGATTCAATTACCTTACTATTGTCAAAACAAGATAGCTTACTTATGATTTCTTTTAATAATTTGTCATCATAAGTTATAACTTTGGGATTTCCTAAGCTATATTTTAACCCAATATCAAGCCCATTAATTTGATCTTTAAATCCTCCTCTTTCTTGTAATGTCAATGTATATGTCTCAGGTGTTATTTCTTTCTCAGTTTTAGCTGAAACACTCATAGTATTAATAGAAAAAACAGCAGACATAACAAGTACAGTAAAAACCGAAATAATAATACCTCTCATAATTTTATTTGATATATTTTTTTCTCTCTCCATAAAAACCCCCTAATTAAAGTTAATAGCATTTAATTGTTATTAAATACTATTAAGAAATTATTTTATACTCAATACCCTATTGTCTAAATATTTGTTATTATATACTCCCCCTTTTTAGGCATAATAAAAATAGAGAATCTTATAATTATATAAAACCATTAGCTCTATTTTTGCGTCTTTATATTATACAATATTTACCAATTAGAAATCAATTGTTATTTCTGTTTCTCTTAAACCTTATTATAATTTTTTATGGTATCTAGTTCTTCTAAGATACCCTTTTCTTAAAAATGCTATCACTAAAAATTATATATAAGATAATTACACATTAATGTTACGATATCGTATTTTATATGATAAATTTGACTAAAAGGGCATAGAATTTCTTACTATACCCTTAATATATTCTTTTATTATTAGCTTTATTTTATATATTTAATAGCTTGTCTATTGTATCAACAAGTTCATTTATTTCAGGCTTACTTAATTGAGCATCAGCTTTTACAGATTCTCCCTTATGTCTTAACTCTTCTGTAATTAGTGATGAAAATATTACTACAGGTAATTTGTTTAAAACTAAATCTTCTTTTATTTTTCTTGTAAGTGTAAGTCCATCCATTTGAGGCATTTCTATATCTGTAATAAGTATTTGTGCATACTTATTAAAATCTTCGCCTTTATCTTCTGCTAATCCTTTTAAAAAATCTAATGCCTGTTTACCATCATCAAAGATTCTTAAATTCTTAAAACCAGCCTTTGTAAGAGTATCTTTTAAAAGTCTTCTAATTAAAGCAGAATCATCAGCTAAAACTAACTTTACAGCTGACCTATCTTTATATTCTACTTCTACAAGCCTGTCCTCACTTATTCCAGAACTAGGGCAAATATCTGTAACTATCTTTTCAAAATCAAGCATAATTAGTACCTTACCATCTAAAAGGATATTACCAACAGCTAGTGAATTTTCTGATAAATCGTCAGGTTTTCTTATTTCACTCCATTTAATTCTATGAACTCCTACTACATCATCAATATTAAAAGAAACTTTAATTTTATTAAATTCACAAATTATAATTTTATCTCCAACATTTCTAGTTATCTTCTTGGTTATAATATATTTCAAATCAACTAAAGTAATGATTTCATCTCTACACAGTATAAGTCCAGCTATTTCAGGCTTAGGATCAGGTAATTTCGTCAGCCCATTTTTAGGCATTTGTATTACTTCTTTAACCTTTACTACATTAATAGCATAATGATTACCATCGACGATAAATTCAATTACTTCTACTTCCCCAGTGCCTGATTCCAATAATATATTAGTATTCATAATATCTACCCCTTACTTTAAACTTTATTTTTTCGTTAAAATAACTAACTATTCTATAATTAAAATTAACTCTCTATTTACATTATCGATAACATTCTTTATCCCTTTATTATTATATATTATATCATTTGTCTACATTTAATTGTAATTTTTGCATAATTAATTTTTAGTAATTACTGAAAAGCTTCATCATTTTCTATTG
>JAKBFR010000141.1 GCA_021837545.1 Bacillota bacterium
ATGCGCATTGTTTTGATGAAGAATATTTAAGAAATGAAATAAGCAAAGTAACTCCAGAAAAAGCTAACGATAAAAAACCATTTAGGTTAGCCGTAATCCAACTTGGAACTTATGATGGAACTATTTATAATGCTAGGCAAGTGGTTGATAAAATCGGACAACTTTGTGACTATATTCTATTTGACTCAGCATGGGTTGGATACGAGCAATTTATTCCGATGATGAAGGATTGTTCTCCTTTACTATTAGAATTAAATGAAAATGATCCTGGAATATTTGTAACTCAATCCATTCACAAACAACAAGCTGGTTTTTCTCAAGCGTCACAAATACATAAAAAAGATAACCATATAAAAGGACAAGCTCGTTACGTGGATCATAAAAGATTTAATAACGCATTTATGTTATATGCTTCTACTAGTCCATTTTATCCTCTATATTCAACCTTGGATGTAAATGCAAGAATGCAAGAGGGAGAAGCAGGTAAGCGCTTATGGGCTGACTGTATAAGATTAGGCGTTGAAGCAAGAAAATCAGTTATAAGAAATTGTTCATTATTGAAACCATTTATTCCACCAGTTGTAAACGGAAAGAGATGGGAAGAATATCACACAGATGAAATTTCTAATAATATCGATTTCTTTAGATTCATACCAGGAGAAAAGTGGCATTCTTTTGAAGGCTATGGTGAAAATCAATACTTTGTAGACCCAAATAAATTTATGTTAACAACACCAGGAATTAATGCTGAAACTGGTGAATATGAAGATTTTGGTATACCTGCAACTATTCTTGCTAATTATTTAAGAGAAGTTGGAATTATACCAGAGAAAAATGACTTAAACTCAATATTATTCTTATTAACCCCTGCAGAAACTTCAACAAAGATGGAAAATCTTGTAGCTCAATTTGTTCGTTTTGAACAGCTTGTAAAAGAAGATGCCCCACTAAGCGAAGTATTGCCAACCCTTTACAATAAAAATATAGATCGTTATAGTGGTTATACTCTTAGAAGATTATGTCAAGAAATGCATGATTTCTATAAGAATAATGATGCAAAGACATATCAAAAGAGATTATTTAGAGCAAAGTACTTACCTGAAAAAGGAATGGTTTCTGATGCAGTTAGCAGTGATGCTTTAGCTGAAGTAGCATTAGGACTCGAAGGTGCTAAACAAGCATCTCTTGGTACTCGAGTAATAACTGCTCAAGAAGCTAAATGGGAATTAGTAAGAAATAATGCTAAACTCGTTGCCTTAGAAAATATTGTAGGTGAAATAGCATTGGAAGGCGCTCTACCATATCCACCAGGAGTATTCTGTGTTGTTCCTGGAGAAGTATGGAGTACAACAGCACAAAAATACTTCACAATATTACAAGATGGAATTAATCAATTTCCTGGTTTTGCTCCAGAAATTCAAGGAGTATACCTAGAAAAAGAAGACGGTCTTGTCAAGGCTTATGGATATGTACTAGATAGAAAATCAATTTAATATTAATTGCTAGCCTATGATATAATCATCAAACTTTTATGATTATATCATAAGCCATCTATTATATAAATAAACTAATGAATGATAAGGGGATTATATTATGGACAAAAAGAAAAATAAGATGAGTGTTCTCCAGCTAACAATGATAACCGCTATAAATATGATGGGTTCGGGGATAATAATGCTTCCTGCTAATTTAGCTCGAGTTGGAACTATGTCAATTCTCTCATGGTTAATTACAGGTATTGGATCAATGGCATTAGCTTATGCCTTTGCACAATCCGGTATGTTTAGTCGCAACTCTGGAGGTATGGGTGGATATTCAGAATATTCTCATGGAAAATCCGGAAGCTTTATGGCAAACTATTCTTATGGTTCGTCATTAATAATTGCCAATGTAGCAATTGCAATCTCTGCTGTAGGTTACGCCTCAGTACTTTTCGGAGTGAAACTCTCCCCTCTTTCAGTAGGGCTATGTACAATTTTCACTTTATGGTTAGCAACAGCTCTTAATTTTGGAGGAGCAAGGATTACTGGGAAAATCAGTTCATTTACTGTATGGGGTGTAATCATTCCTGTATTAGCTATGTCTACTTTAGGGTGGTTTTGGTTTAGTGGGCATTTATATGCAACTTCATGGAATCCTAATAAATTGCCATTTTTCAGTGCTGTAGGAAAATCCATTTCAATAACTTTATGGGCATTCTTAGGACTTGAATCTGCTTCTGCAAATATGGATGCAGTAGACAATCCAAAGAAAAATGTTCCTATCGCATGTTTAGGCGGAACTATTGGTGCCGCAATAATATATATTGTTTCAACAAACGTTATTGCTGGTATCGTTCCAAATGCAGATTTATTAAATACAAATGCACCTTTTGGGTTAGCATTTTCTACTATGCTTGGTCCAGTGGCTGGAAAGATTGTTATGGGTATGATGATTATGTCATGCTTTGGTTCTCTCCTTGGATGGCAATTTACTATTGCAGGAGTATTTAAAAGTTCTGCAGTTGAAGGATATTTCCCTAAAATATTTGGTAAAGTTACAAAAACTGGAACTCCAATTTGGGGAATGGTTGTTATTACCGTTGTTCAATCTCTACTTGCACTAATGACAATTAACCCAAGTTTATCTGGCCAATTCAATGTACTCGTAAACTTGGCAGTTGTTACAAATGTTATTCCATACTTGTTATCTATGGCATCAGTTAATGTAATACTAAAATCAGAAAACGTACCTGATAAGCAAATAAAGAGAACTACTTTTGTTGCCTTAATAGCTTCACTTTATAGTTTATATGCTCTTTACTCTTCAGGGCTAGAACCAATGTTTTATGGTTCTATAGTAACCTTTGCTGGATGGACATTATATGGTTTTGTTTCATACCGTTTCGATGTAAAGAAAGAGGATGAGGTTGAAAAACTAGTTGCCTAATATAATCCAAAATAATTATACTATACATAATGTGTAATTAAGTTTTAATGGACCATTAATAACTTTGTTTGTAAAGTTATTAATGGTCCATTATTTTTTTCATTTTTTCCAATTTATGACTTCAAGCCTAACCTCTACTCTAATGCCTAAACTCTTTCTGAGGATAATTGAGTGTTATACTTACTTTTTCTTTATTTATCCTTATTAAACATAGCCATTAAATCTCCAAATGGATTATTTATAGGCTCATTTGCTTCTTGCTTCATTTTTTTCATTATGTTTGCTACTTCTTTTTTGTTTACCTTGTCACCTTTACTATCAAATCTTTTATTAAACTGAGCTGCCTTTTCTCTGAAGTTACAGTTAGTATTTATACAAACGTATATTTGACCTTCTCCTTGTCCTCTAAGCTCTAGCTTCTTTTTACATTCTGGACATCTTGCATTTGTAAACTTACTTAAATTTTCTCTATGACCACAAGCTCTATCTTGGCATACATTCATTACACCAAATTTCCCTTTAACTTCTAGCATGTATTTTCCACATTCAGGACATTTTTTGCCTGTAAGATTTTCATGCTTAAACTTATCACTGCTCCCTTTAACTTCTTGAACTAGCTCAGCTGCATATTTTCTCATTTCCTCTGTAAAAATTCTCGGGTCCTTCTTTCCTTTGCTTATAAGATCTAATTCAAGTTCCCATTTCGCAGTCATTAAAGGTGATTTTAATTCCTCTGGTACGAGCTCTATAAGTTGTTTTCCTTTTCCTGTAGGAACTATTTCTTTTCCATTTTTCTCTATATAGAAAACATTATATAACTTTTCTATAATATCAGCTCTTGTAGCAACTGTTCCTATACCACCAGTTTCCCCTAAGGTTTTTGCAGAAACCTTATCTACACTTACATACTTATGTGGTTTTTCCATAGCTGATAGTAACGTACCTTCGTTAAATCTTGCTGGTGGTTTTGTCTTAAGTTTTTTACTTTCCACAGAGGTTATATTTAATTTGTCACCCTTTTTAACTACAGGTAACACTTGACTGTCTTTTTCATCTTCGTCTTCTGTTAAGTCATCAGCTCTATCGTATACCTTTTTCCATCCCTTAGCCTTAATTACATTACCTTTAGCTATAAATGTTTCACCATTAATATCTGCAGTGACTGTTGTTTGTAAATATTCATATGGTGGTAGCATAACAGATAGGAATCTTTTAACTACTAAATCATAAACATGCCTTTCCTCACTGCTTAAAAGAGCTGTATTTCCTCTTTCTTCAGTTGGAATGATAGCATGGTGATCACTTACCTTACTATCATCTACAAAACTTTTATTTGCATTTATTCTTCCACCCAAGATTTCAGTTGCAACGGCTCTATAGCTTCCAGATGAAATTGCTTTTAAGCGGTCTGGCAGTGTTGCTACTATATCACTAGAAATATATCTTGAGTCCGTTCTAGGATAAGTTAAAAGCTTAAAATTTTCATACAGTCTTTGCATTATAGAAAGTGTTTGCTTTGCTGAATAAGAAAATATTCTATTTGCATCTCTTTGTAATTCTGTTAAATCATAAAGAGCAGGAGAGTATTGCTTTTTAGCAGCTTCAGTAACACTTACTATAGTTCCTTCCTTGCCTTTAGTTTTTAAAAGAACTTTTTCCACTATACTTTCTTCAAATATACTACTATTGTTATTCTTATCTCTCCACTCAAGGCTAAACCCTTTAGCTTTTGCATTAATTACATAGTAATCCTTTGGCTTAAAGTTTCTTATTTCTTCTTCACGATTAACTATCATGGCAAGGGTTGCTGATTGAACCCTACCTGCTGTAAGCTGCGCATTATGTTTACAAGTAAGAGCTCTAGTAACATTCAACCCCACAACCCAGTCTGCCTCTGATCTGCAAGCGGCTGCCTTATATAAATTATCATATTGAGATGCCGGTTTTAGATTTCTAAATCCATCTAATATTGCTTTATCTGTCTGTGATGATATCCAAAGTCTCTTTGTTGGCTTATTTACCCTTGCCTTTTCAATAATCCATCTAGCTACTAATTCTCCCTCACGACCTGCATCTGTAGCTATTACAATTTCAGTAACATCTTTTCTAGTAAGCTGTTCTTTAACTGCACTAAACTGCTTTCCACTTTGTTTTATAGTCACAAGTTTAAGCGGCTTTGGTAGCATTGGTAAATCTTCCATCCGCCATGACTTATACTTGTCGTCATAAACCTCCGGATCAGCTAGTGTGACTAAATGGCCTAAAGCCCAAGTTACAATATATTTGTCTCCTTCAATACATCCATTTCCTTTTTTAAAACATTTTAAAACCCTAGCAAGTTCCCTTCCAACAGAAGGTTTTTCTGCCAGTACTAAAATTTTTCCCATATATAAAACTTCCTCTCTTATGTTAAATTATCATCTGCACTGCTACAATATTACTTAGTCTTTTTGTTTCTTCTATATGTAATTATTCCTCTACAAATAATACCATTAGCTGTATATGTACAAAACTGTCTAAAAATCTAATATCCATACTATGTTTATTATAAACTACTTTATATACAATGTTCAATTTTTTGTTAAACTAGACGCGGTATCGAAGGTGTTTTTTATTACCGTAAATGATATACTATATAAAACAAAATAAATTTAGAGGTAATTAAATGAATTATATAATATTTGATTTAGAATTCAATCAAGGCTATAACTTTACAAAGGAAGCTAAAACTGTAATAAACCCTAAATGTCCTTTTGAAGTAATTCAGATAGGTGCTGTAAAACTAAATGACAATTTTGAGACAGTTGACACTCTAGATGTATTAGTAAA
>JAKBFR010000142.1 GCA_021837545.1 Bacillota bacterium
CTTAATAATTAATTCATCATAGAAATCATGACAAGTACTACCTAAAAAAATATTTAAAATTGTATTATTTTTATTAACTATTAAGTATTTATAATATTTCCTTATTATAAATGCAAAACCAGCTACATTTTGGTAAATATATTGAAGAATACTTCTATATTTTTAACAAACTTCTATTTTTAGAAAGATGTAATTTTATTTAGAATGGATTATAGTATCAGTATAGAAGTAGATTAAATAAACGCTTTTTATAAACGTTTACAAATTGGAGGGATTATTATGAACTATAGAATTGTTAAAAACTCAAAATCCAACTTAATCCATTATCATTTTGTTAAAGGTATTACTCATAATAAAGCTTCAAATATTTTATTAGATTTCTCAAATTCTCTTGTTAAAGGATGTAAATCTTTTTTAAATTCAATATTTGCACCTACAAAATATGTTTATGATGAGGTTTCTGATACTTGTAAACCTTGCAATGACAATTACTATTTTAGAGATATTACTGATTTACAATTAAAAGCTTCTAGAAGAACTTTTTTATAATATAGAAATTCGGTATTAATGAAATAAAATTTTTTAAAGGTTATGAAGCCTCACGTTTCATGACCTTTTTGTATATTTACTATTAAAAGCTCTTAGTACGATTTTTAGTGATTTAGCTTGTAAAAACTTCCTCAAATTTTACAAATACACGCCTAAATGTTACTATAAAATACATACCCAACTAAAAATACTATTAGGAGGAAAATATGAACAAAAATATTGGACTTATAACCCTTTGTGGACTTATAATTGGCCCTATTCTTGGATCTGGCATTGTTTTACTACCACCAATAGCTTATTCAAATATCGGAGATTGGGCCATACTTGCATGGATTATTATAATGCTTTTAGGTATTATATTTGCTTATGTTTTTACGTTTCTAAGTTTAGAAAGCCCTGGGAATGAGGGTGTAGCCATTGCAGTTGGGAATACACTTGGACTATTCTTTAGAGACCTTTGTTCAAACTTTCTTACAACAGCTGTTTGCTTTGGACCCGTAGCGGTTTTAATTACTGCTTCAACATTTTTGAAAAACATATACTTTCTTAAAAATGTGGATCTTCAATGGATTGCCTTTGCACTTATTATTATTTGTATATTACTCCTTATTCGTGGTGTTAAATCTATAGGAACGTTTAATCTTATATTCACTGGATTTACTGCAGTTATATTATTCTGTGGAAGTGCCTATACACTTTTTTTCTCTTCGAAATTTCATACACCTCAATCGGCTTTTTCATATTCTAAATTTGGATATACACTATTACTTTTATTTTGGGCAATTGTTGGTTGGGAAGTTGTAGGTAACTACATTGAAGATATTAAAAATCCTAAGAAAACGCTTATGAAAGCAATGACGATTAGTCTTATAGTTATTACTTTTTTATATCTTATTGTTGCACTTTCCATTCAAACTTTTAATGGTAATACATATGATATCATTTCTATTATGACTCCTCTACTAGGTTCATTTGCTATACCTATAATTGGAATTATGGCATCAGGACTTTGTGTTTCAACTTATCTTATGATAGTTGGTGGAGTTACAAGAATGAGTGCAAAACGTTCTGAAAATAATAAATTGCCATATTACTTATCTAAAGTTAATAAACATGGTAGTCCTGTTTATGCTATCATTACTCTATCTTGCATACATTGTATTATGTTAATCTTAGTTTCTTATAATGTTTTAACCCTAGATAGTTTGGTATCTTGTGCAAATGTCTTTTTTTTATCAAATGCAATTATTGGGCTGTTTGCCGGTTTTAAATTACTGCAAAACGTAAAATTGAAAATATCAATACTTATACTAATAACTTCATTTGCTTTGCTTATTTTAAAGTCAGATATTTGGAGTAAATTTCTTCTTATTATAATCTTCTTGGTATCATTATTTATTAATAAAAGAACTATAATACTGAAAAATTAAAAATGTTAGCATAATATTATATAAAAAAATCAAATCTTCTATACTTATATCTCTAGATCCATTATTACTGTATGTATTAGCGTATTTTTATAGATTTCATGATTTTCTAGACATTTAGAAAGTCCCTTAAATTTTTAAGGGACTTTTAATCAATTAATTAAATACAAGATTATAAAAGTTTATGAAAGTATAATATTTCTATTTAAAAATTCTTCCTTAGCAGAAACTATATCACTTGGTATAATTATGCTTATTTCCTTTTGACCTACATTTTCATTACATATTCTAATACTTTGGGTTCTTATGAATATGTCTATTAATCCTTCTATCATCAATCCATTTCTTAATGACAAGTTTTTATTTTCATAGATATCTTTTAACACATTTGAGATTGCATTTTCTCCATCTTTTTCTATACTAAATCCTTTATCATTTAGTAAGTATAATGATAAATTAATTAATTCTTCCAAGCTATAATTATCAAAGTCTAACCAAAGTGGGAATCTTGAATTTAAAGAAGGATTAGATAATATTAGTTCCTTCATTTCTTTCCGTTCTCCAGCTATTGTAATTATAATTTTACCTCTATTATTATCTATAAATTTTATTAATGAAATTTCTATATCCTTATGTCTTTTGTCTTTCATAAGTGTACTTGCATTATCTATATATACAATTCTACCTAATAATTTATTTAAGATATTTTCTATTTCCATACCTCTATCGATCATAGAAAGAATTTCATTCCCATCTACTTCAGATATGCCTTTAGCTTTTAAAATGCCCATATTACAGTACATTTCGGCTAATGAATTTAACATAGCTCTTTTACCTGTACCAATTTCTCCTGTAAAAATCATATTCATGTTTTTATTTACATCACTACGAATACCAATTTTTCTTCTTTTCGATTCAGCTTTCATTACATTATATTGATTTCTTAAAAAATCTTTAGCTTTTTTATGTAATTTTAGAGTTTTTAAGCTTTCTTCTAAGTCAAATTTACTATCATATTCATAGAAACTTATTTTTTCTATATCTTTTGTAGTTATTAAATTCATTTCATAGACACTAATATCATTTTCTGATATTCTTATGCTCTGATTCCTAATTAGCTTTTCAACATAATTTCTTACCATTCTACCATTACCAGATTGAGAATCTGAATTCTCATAAATATCTACAAAACTCTTTTTTAAAGATATATAAGCATTCTTAGATAATTTAAAACCTTTTGCTTCAATTAATTTTATAGACATTTCAAAAAGTTCATTTGGATTATAATCTTCAAAGTTAGTCCATAATGGGAATCGTGATCTCAATCCAATATTGACATCAAAGAAATCTTCCATTTCCTTCTCATATCCTGCCAGAATAACTATGACTTCTTTTGAATAATCTTCAATTAACTTTAAAAGCGTTTCTATTGCTTCTCGTCCTATAGAATCATTAGCAAGCGTATATGCTTCATCAATAAATAAAATTCCACCCATAGCTTCCTTAAATTTTTCTTCCGTTTTCTTTGATGTTTCTCCTGGAATTTCTGATACAAAACTTGATCTATCGGTCTCAATTAATTGTCCTACCTTAAGTAGTCCCATACTATTTAACATATCAGCTACTAATCTTGCTATACTTGTTTTTCCTGTACCTGGATTCCCTGCAAAAACCATATTTAAATTTTGTTCTATTTTAGTGTTTACACCTGCTGATTTTCTCTTCTCATCTGCAACAATCAATTTATATTGACTTCTTAAAAGTTTTTTAACATCTTCTAATCCTATAATTCCATCTAATTTTTCTTCCAAATTAAATTTAGCCTTTGCCTTAAAATTAAAATTATCTCTTTCTAATAAATCAATTTCTTTTTCGTTATTAATTAAGTATTTTTTAGAAGCATCAATTATAGCATTTTCAACTATATTTCTTACAAACCTTGCATTTCCTAAATCATTTTTGCCTATAATTTGATTTCTCATAAATAAATCTATTATTTCATTTTTTATGTTTTCAGATATTGTATATCCTTTAGACTTAGCGATGTCTCTTGCTATCTCATACATTTCTAATGGATTATAGTCTTCAAAATGTATAATATTAGGAAATCTAGACTTAAGTCCAGGATTAAAACTTAAAAATGTCTCCATATCCTTTTCGTATCCTGCCAATATAACAACTAAATTATTTCGATTATCTTCTAATCCCTTAAGTAATGCATCTACTATTTCCTTCCCTTGTTTGTCCTCTTCACTTTCGCATAATGAATAGGCTTCATCAATAAATAAAACACCTCCTAAAGCGGAGTTTATTATATCACTGGTTTTTTTTGCGGTATCATTTGAATTTTCCGAAATAAAATCAGCCTTACTTACTTCTTTAAAGACTCCAGTTGATAATAATCCTAAAGCGTTTAAATATTCAAAAGTTACTCTAGCTGCATTAGTCTTGCCCGTACCTGCATTCCCTGCAAAAATCATATTCATAACTACTTTTGATGTCTTTAAGCCTAATTTTTCTCTTATTTCTTGAACTTTGAACGTATTCTCTATATTATTTATAAATTCTTTTAATTCTTTCATTCCAACTATAGAATTTAATTTATATTTTGCTTCTTCTAAGGTTGGTGTAGAATAATCATTTAGCTTAAATATATTGATATCTGTTTTGCAATATATTTCATTATTCTCTACATATATTAGAATCTTTTCTGAAGCCTTTAAATTTTCTTCGCGTATTAAATTTTCTATTGGTTTATAAATCCTATATAAAACATATTTTTCTATACCAAAATTACTATCATTTATATAATTTTCTTCTAAAAACTTACTAAGTCCAAGATCTTCTCTTAATTGGCTCTCTTCTATTATCTGGAGCGAAACATTAAGGTTTAAGTCTTCCTCAATCTTTTTTAATATCTTTAATATTACTTTTTTAATAACTATATTCATTTCATTATGGTCAAGATTTCTTGTATGCAATATTACATCTGCTTTTTCTTTAAAATTATTATTAAAGACTTCATCTATATTTACATTATTAGATGTAAATATAAAAAACTTATTGTGACAAATGAATTTATTTATTTTGTTACCATAAACGTCATCAGATTGAATTAAAAATTTATTTTTAATTATATAGTCCTCTTTTAATTTTATACAACTATTAGGGTATATATCTAATAATACATTTATCATGTCTTCACTAGCTCTATCTATATTTTTAAATAACAAACATTCTGACTCTCTATTAAGTTTTTCATACAAATCAGTTAAAAATGCGTTATATCCTAAGTTAAAATTATATTCACCTAAATCTATTTCATCAATTTCACTTTTGTCTACTAAATTTTCTTTTTTAAGCTCTTGAAATAGTAACTTAATACTAGTCTTTTTAGCTGTATTTTTTTCACCTACTAAAAATAATATTCCTTTTTCATTTTTAATAAGTTTTTCCTTAAAATAATTAGATAATTTATTTATAAAACTTTCTTGACCTATTAATTCATTATTTAAATTTTTTTCTATTTTTAAAAATTTTTCTTTTATATCTTCTAACATAATAGCTTCACTTCTTTCTTATTTCTTATATAGATAGTTTACTTAATCCACCTCTTATTATGTATATATTACCCCAAGAAAGTGTACTCTGTGTTTCGGTTACTAACATTTTAACTATATATACGTTTATTAATTATAGTAGAAATTATAGTCGATATAAACCACT
>JAKBFR010000143.1 GCA_021837545.1 Bacillota bacterium
GGTTAAATCATCAGTATGACATACATTATTAAATGTAATTCCACTATTTCTTTCTGCCATCTCCAATTTAAGATGAACCTCTGCATAATGTCCCAAAGGTTCAAAATGCCCATATCCATTCACTTCTCTCAAAATAGTCTCTTTGTAAAGAATTTCACAGGGTCCAAAGTTCACTGAAAGATTAAATCTTTCTTCCACCAATTGCTTTAAAACCTCTAATTGAATAACACCCATAACGTGGACCTGTATTTCCCGTAGCCTTTCCTCCCAGGTTATGTTTAGTGAAGGGTCTTCTGCTTCTAAAATCTTAAAATAACTTAAAACCTCTTTTATATTTATGGTATTGTCAAATAGAACCTTAGACTTTAATGTTGGAATCATTTCATAATTAACCTTTTCCTTGAGCCCTTTTGTTCCATTCCCTATAGCTGCACTTGATAATCCTATTACTCCAAAAATCTCTCCTGCTGAAACCTTGTCCAAGGTTTTAAATTTACTACCATTATAAACTCTTATTTGACTAATTTTTTCGCAAAGAATATTCTCATTAGAACCTAAATTAATCTCATCTCTGACCTTTAATGCACCACTCAATGCCTTTATATACGTTACCCTGTTTCCTTGTTCATCATAACGTATTTTATATACTTTTCCACTAAATTCCCCTTCATCACTATATTCTGTATAAGTTAACATATCTAATTTTTCTAAGAAACTATCTATACCAATGTCCTGTAGAGCTGAGCCACTAAGACAGGGGAAAATCCTGTTATCCTTAACCATACGCTTCATTGAATTTAGCCATAAATATTTTTCATAGCCCTGTTCTAGGTACTTCTCAAAAAGCAACTCATCACGCTCTGCAATAAACTCTATAAGTTCACTGCTCATTTCTCCATTTTGAAAGGACTCTGTAATAAAGCATACATCTTTACTTAAAGTAGACCTTATTTCCTCTAATACATTTTCTGCATTTGCTAAGTCTCTATCTATTTTATTGATAAAGAAAAATGTTGGTACATTGTGTTTTCTAAGAAGTTGCCATACTGTTTCTGTATGTCCTTGAATTCCCTCAACACCACTTATTATAACAATAGCATAATCCATTACTCCAATTGACCTCTCCATCTCTGGAGAAAAATCCACATGTCCAGGAGTATCTATTAAATAATAGTTAGAGTCATTATAAGAAAAAACTCCTTGATCTGAAAATACTGTAATTCCCCTATCCTTCTCTATACTATGACTGTCTAAAAAAGAGTTTTTATGGTCCACTCGCCCCCTATTTTTGATACTTTTTGTATAATAAAGTATTTGCTCTGCAAATGTAGTTTTGCCCGCATCAACATGAGCTAATATGCCAATAGTTTTGTTCATTTTTAACACCTCTATAAAATCATTATATTAACTATTATAGCTTATAAAAATAATTTCACGAAGGACTTGTTAGTAAAAACTCATGGCTACAATTATTTTAGCAGAAATAATAAATATAATTATCACTAAAACTTTCTTGATGGTTCTATCACTACTATGGTTTAATATAATTATCAAACTTTGATTATCTAAAAAAATTATAAGGGGAGTAAGTTTTATGAGAATTGCAGTGATAGGATATGGTGGCATCGGAAGGGCCTTTATAACTTTAATAGCAAATAAAATATCTAAATTGCATGATGATGGATATAATTTTCAAATAAACTATATTTTAAACTCTAGTGGAGGAATTTATGATCCAGAAGGAATAAATTGTGAAGATGTTATACGTTTTTCTAATAGTAAAAAAAATATAGTAAGTTATCCTAACGGAGGCAGTATTGAACTTAATTTCAATACCTTACTTAAGAATAATGACGTTGATATTCTAATCGAATTGACCCCCACTAATAAAGAGACTGGTGGAGCTGGAATGATCCATATTAGAGAAGCCCTGGAGAGAGGTATTCATGTAATAACAGCAAATAAGGGTCCAATCCTATTAGCCTATAATGAATTACATGAAATAGCCGTGAAAAATAATGTGCAATTAGCCATAGGCTGTACTACCGGTGGAGCTCTTCCTGCCATAAACGCTGGAATATTTGATATGGCTGGTTCAGAGATCCTATCTATTGAAGGCATTTTAAACGGCACAACAAATTTCATCCTAAAAGAAATGGAAGATAATTCTGTTACATACGAAGAAGCTCTTAAAAAGGCACAAAAATTAGGTATTGCAGAAACCGATCCAACATTAGATGTTGAAGGCTTTGATACAGCATCTAAGCTACTTATTCTTACTAATGTGCTAATGCATCAAGCTAAGACATTAAAGGATATTGCTGTAGATGGAATTACTAGTATCACACTTGAAGATATGAAGAAGGCTAAAGAAGAAAATAAAAAATATAAACTTATGGGGAGAGCTTATAAAATCAATAATGAACTAATTATGACGGTTAAACTTGAAAAACTTGACCCTAACCATATTTTGTATGGGGTAAACGGCAAGGACAAGGCTGTAAGATTTACTTCTGATACCCTTGGTGATCTAACAATTCTAGGAGGTGCATCAGGAGTAACTCCTGCAGCAGCATCTATTCTTAGGGATTTAATAAATATTATCAATGGGTATAAATTTTCCAAATAAATATCCCACATGATTATTTCATGTTTAAACTTTATGCCTTTAGAGCAATATAATTATTATCTGTTCACAGAAAATATTAGGAGAATAACAATTAATAATTATTATCTAGCCACAGATACTTATAAGGAGGGTTTTGTTTTGGGATACAATATTATAGACATTATGGATAAAGCTATTGCTATTGGATATAAGCGAAAAGAACTTTACATAGGAATTAGTAATCAAAATCATCAGCCGCCTGCTGTTAAGATATTATCTAAAGTTTTAGCTGACAATTTAGACAAAACACTTCTTTACTATGAAAAACTAAAGAAAGAAGTAAATGATAAAGAAGTTGAGAAAATTGATTTTGGAATATATGATAAAATTTCATTTTTAATAAACCAATTTAATTTAAGAATATATACTACTGATATTACAACGCCTAAAGAATTTATAAGTTTTTCTCTAAATTTCGAAAAGGAAATATTAGCGTTGTTTCTTGACATACAAGGAAGGCTTATTAAAAACACAAATGATACAACTTCAACGGCATATATGATATTAACTGATATGATTAAAAATAAAATTAAGCTTATTGAAAATTTGGAGAGTCATAATTAAACTGATTTATTTTCATATTCCTTTTCTAATAAAATGCTAATATTTTGTGAGGCGAAAGTTAAGTAATTGACTTTCGTCTTTCTGTATGGATTATTTATTATTTTTTAATAGGAAAATAATGCTCTGGAGTCTCATCATTAATATTTAAAATTCATATCCATTAAACCTATTATTCATTTTATCCAAAGTAGTCTAGGTAATAAATGAAAATTAATGCAATATGCCTAAAAAAATGAACCCTCTTATATTAAGCCTATTATCTTAGCTCATAGTATAAATAATAAATAATAAATTTGATATACTAATTACTATAATATAATTTGCATCTATTGTATTTCTTTATTTTGCATTATAGCTGTTATAGAAATATATTTTCTGGTTTAAATATATAAAAAGTAGGAAGGGAAAGTAATGAATAAATATAAAAAGTATCTATCTTTAATGCTGATTGTGGTGTTATTAGCATGCACCCCAATATGTTACGCTAAAACAAACATTGGTAGCGAAATAAAAAATCAGCAATTAGTATTAAACCAAACGGGATCTGAATTAGAAACTAATGAATCTAAAGCTAATGCATTATTTTTTAAAGATGTAAATTTAAAATATAATGATAGAGGTATATGTATACTTACATATCACTGTATTGGCTACGAAAAAAATAATGGATTAAAATTACCTGAGCAGCAGTTTAGGCAACAAATGAAATATATAAAAGATAACGGATATACTACTATTACCCTTGACCAGTTATATAAATTCATGTTGGAAAATAAACCGGTACCTCAAAAATCTGTGGTCATTACATTTGACGACGGCTATGTAGATAACTACCAATATGCATACCCTATTCTTAAAGAATTTAACCTTAAAGCTACAATATTTGTTATTTCTAAAACCATTGATAAAAGACAGAACTATATGACATCAAATCAGCTTAAGGAACTTCAAGCTAATGGCATAGATATTGAAAGCCATACATTAGACCATGAGGATTTGCCAACTCTTTCTTATGAAAAACAGTTAAATATTTTAAAAGAATCAAAAAAAACTTTGGAAAAGGTTTTATGTAAAAAAGTAAATTACATAGCTTACCCATATGCAAAATATAACCCTGATACAATAAGAGCAGCAAGAGATGCCGGATATGTTATGGGGTTTATACTTGGAGGTAAGGTTGCAAGAAAAAATGATGGAATTTATACTTTGCACAGAATATGTGTAGTACCTGATGATAGTATGGATGTATTAAGGTCAAGATTGAATACTCGATAGAACTCAATAATTGTTATAGTATTAGATGCTCTATCTCATGATAGAGCATCTAATATTATACATAAAAAATCTAGAATAATATTAAGTAAATAACATTATTTAATATAGTAACCTTGATATATATTTTTATCTTAATCATCTACAAGCTTATTGATCTTTTGAGTAATTTTTTAATTCTGTATTTAAAAAGGATAAACATAAGAAGCGCATCTATTCCCCATTGCACAGCAGTAATCCACCATACTGCTGTAACTGGGTATTTTAAAACATGAATAAAATAATATATTAATGGTAATCTTATAGTCCAACCTGTAAAACAAGAAATAAAAAATGGACTCTTAGCGTCTCCGAGTCCTTTTAATGCACCAGCAAAGACTAGTGATATACCTATAAACGGTTGCTCTACTGCTCCGATGGCAAGACACCTCCCAGCTAAATAACCAACTCTCTTCTCATTTGCATTTACAAAAAAATTCACAAGAATGTTTGGCATAAACAAGAATATTATTGCAAATATACTCATTATAAATACAGCATAGAAAGCGCAGTTATAGGTAACTCCTTTTGCTTTTTTATAATCCCTCTTCCCTACATTAAGTCCAACTAAAGTAATAACAGCAATGCCAAATCCAATACCAGGCATAAGGGAAATTCCTTCTATCATATTAGCTATTTCATCAGCCGCAAATGCAACACTCCCAGAATGAATTATAATGGCAACACATATTAACCTACTGATACTGAATGCAGCTTCTTCCATAGAACAAGGAATAGCTAATGCTAATATCTTTTTTATATCTCTAAATGAAACATTGAATATACGAAAGGCTTTGAACTTCATTTTCGACTTAGAAACGATACAGTAAGAAGAAAAAAGAAAACCACAGGAATAAGCAATTGTAGAGGCTATAGCTGATCCTTCTATACCTCTTTCCTTAAACCCAATGCCAAAAATTAATAAATAATTAAAGAGCATTTTAAAAGAAATTACAATTAAAGAACATATAAATGGTATAAAAGTGTTTCCATACCCAATTAAAATAGAATTTAAAAGTCTTGTATTCGCATAAAAGAACATAGCTATAGAGTTGACTTTTATAAATGAATATCCTATTTCTAAAATTTTATCCCTAGCTCCAAGTATATAAAGAAGCTCTTTTCCAAAGACAAAAATTAAAATTGTA
>JAKBFR010000144.1 GCA_021837545.1 Bacillota bacterium
CAGCCCCTTTTAGTTATTTTCATAATATAGTTTAGTTTCTATTTAATATTACTTATATTTTTAAATATTAGTTTGAAAATTCTTGTGTACCCATATATTTACCATTTCCATTAAGTACTCCTACACCGACTTTAGTATAAGAAGCATTCATCATATTTGCTCTATGTCCAGGTGAATTCCACCATTGGTTGAATAATTCAACTGCATCGTAGGTATTATATGCTATATTTTCTCCAGTTGCAGTATATTTATAACCGATTGTTTTAAGCCAATCAGTCCATTTTACTCCATCTGGATTCGTATGATCAAAATAATTATATTGTATCATATGGTTACTCTTATATCTTGATACTTGTAATAAAGTATTATCCATAGTTAATGGTTGTAATCCTGCTTCTGTTCTTTTTTGATTCATTAATTCTAGAATTTTATTTTCAGCAGTAGCTTGTACACTTATGGCATAGTTTTGTGGTAGCTTAGATAATCCGTTTACATCTGTTGTAGTAGAACTATCATTTTCTGTTGTTCCACCTGAATTTTGCTTACTATCTATATTGGTTATTTCTTGATTACCATCTGATTTAGTAGATATCGTTACCACTGAATCTTGTCCACTTATTTCTTGGTTATTATTTACTGACGTACTTCCTGTTGTTTGGCTTGCATTATTAGCAGTTAGTAGCTCCCCTGATTTATTAAAGATACATGTTTTACCGCCAACATTTACAGCACCTGTTTGCATTGCTCCTGTACTATCTGCATAATATAATTTACCATTATCTTTTATCCAACCAGTTTTCATTGATCCTGTATTGTCAAGATAGTACCATGTTTCATTATCATTAACCCAACCTTTTTCCATTGCACCTGAATTATTATTATAGTACCATGTTCCATTATCACAAATCCAACCTGTATTCATTTTTCCATTTGAATTAAAGTAATACCATATATCAGAAATATTTTCCCAGCCCTGCACTATTTTATTTCCTTCTATGTAATTCCAAGTACTATCAGTGTTTTGTCTCCACTGTGCAGATACTCCTAATGGTGATAGAGTAGTAATTGTTGCAGCTACAACAACTGCACTCACTATCTTTTTTAAAGAAGCTTTATTCATTAGTTTTTCCTCTTTTCTAATTCTTATTTAGACATTTCAATAAATTCAATATAATTGTGTTTTATTAATTTCTTTTCATATATTCAAATTTATTACAAGTTTGTCCATACACTAATCTTAACATATATATTCGACATTTTTCAACCTTTTCTTTGTTTGTCTAATTCTAGCAAAGAAAATTAGCTATGATTACCTCCAAAAAGCTATGTAATTCCTTCTATTTACAGTGTTACATCCCCTTACCCCCTATTTTATAAAGCTTTACATAGCTTTTCCTTTTAATATATTTTTTAAATTTAATTATATTTTTTCTTTATTTTTGTGAATTTGTGATTTAACAATTCAAATATAATCTCATATATTAAAAATGGATAACATTTAAATAGGAGCTATAATGTATAAAAAAGGTGATTTTCATATTCACTCTACTTGTTCAGATGGTGCATATACTTCTAGGGAGGTCGTTATTATATCTAAGATGAAAAATGTAGATATTATTTCTTTAACAGATCACAATAATACATGTGGTATAGATGAAGCTATCATAACCGGCAAAGAAGTTGGAGTTAAGGTTATTCCAGGTGTTGAACTATCTACTAGATACAATAATACTTGGGTGCATGTTTTAGGATATTTTAAAGACGATAGTTATAAAAATGAGCTTCTTGTTGAAGTACTAAAAAATGTAGCGACTCATAAAATCTCTACTATTAGGCATCTATTAGGAACTCATATAAATTTTTATGATAAAAAAGACAAACTATATGTAAAAACGGGAATTGAAATTCTAAAATTCTTTGGAGCTACAGTTATTTTAGCTCATCCCGTGCTTTTAAATAGAGATGATTTTAAGGATATTATAAAAATGAATTTTGATGGACTAGAAGCTAAATACTTCAGCAATAAAGATGAAGATACTGAATACTTTTTCAAAATAGCTAAAGATAGAGATTTACTTTACACAGCTGGATCAGATTTTCATAGCTACAATGAGTTTTATAGAACCCACGGAATAATAGGTGATGTTTATCTTAATGAAAAAGAAATATCTAATTTTTTATTGGGTGGCAATTTAACTTATTTCTAATTTAAAACTTTAAATTCACATAATATAAAATTAATTCTATATTAAAACTTAAAAGTTCAAATAAATTATTATACAAAAAAATTGTAACTATACTATAGAAAAAACTATATATAGTTACAATCTTAATTATAAAGTTTTGTTACTATTTGCCCCCAATTTTCAAGCATACATTCAGCTATTTTAGAATCATACATTATGCCTTGATTTTTACTTATTTCATCTCTGCATATTTCATCACTTATGCATTTTCTATATATTCTATCACTTTTCATTGCATCTATCGAATCACAAATGGCTAATATTCTTGATTCAAATGGTATTTCTTCTTCTTTCAATCCTTCAGGATACCCTTTTCCATCCCATCTTTCATGATGATACAGAACTATTTTAGAGATATCTTTAAAAGTGTTTGCTTTACTAAGTATATTATACCCAATATCACAATGTTTTTTCATTAATTTCCATTCATCAAATTCCAATTTACTTGGTTTATTTAAAACATTATCTGGCACTCCAATTTTTCCAATATCATGCAAATCGCCTGCAATATATATAACCTTTAATTCTTTCTCTGTCATTCCTAAAGCTTTCCCTAAATTATATGCCATATTTGCCACTCTGATTGAATGACCAGATGTATAAAGGTCTTTTGCTTCCAATGCAGCAACCATACTCTTTATAATATCATGATATATCTCATCGTTATATTCTTTTAACATCTTTTTACTACCTCATCACCTATTTTATTGCCATTATCTCATATACTATCATATTATTTAGTTCATTTGTATAATTATTCATTATAATTAAATAAATATTAACTATTTTATTAATATCAAAATTAAAAGTTAGAGATTTTACCGTTTTAATATCAACTATTGCAATTTTCATGAAATATTTTATTTTCGTCTTTGATATTTTCTTAAAATAAATTTTACAATGATTTTAATAATTATTACCATGAACTTATTTTTAGAATTAAAATGAATCTGATGAATAACTTCACTTTACCCTCGCACTTCTTTTTCGCCAACTACTTGTATTATCTTTAATAATTCTTTTCCATAAGCTTCAATCTTCTTAGTACCAACACCTCTTACTTCTAATAGTTCATCTAAAGTTTTAGGTTTACTATTTGATATAGCAATTAAACTTGTATCTGAAAATATTATATATGGTTTTATTCTTTCTTTATAAGATTTTTCTTTTCTCCACTTCTTTAGAGCTTCAAATAATTCTTTATTTAAAATTGTTTCTTCCTTATCTAAAATTTTAAATACTACTATTTCCTTACTTTTCAATACATTCATTGATTTTACATTAAGTTTTAGCATTGAGTATGTTCCTTCCTTTAAATCAACATATCCTTCATTTAACAAGCTTTTAATTAAATCTTTTATAAATGTACTTCCATATTCCTTCATTATGCCATATGTAGTTACTTTATCTAAATTGTATTGTATTATTTTCGGTCCCTTAAAGCCTTTTAGGATATCCACAAGAACTGATATCCCATATTGTTCTTTAGTTCTAAAAACTGTGGATAAAATCATTTGACTCTCTCTTGTAAAATCTTTTAATTCATCATCATTTAAACAGTTGCTACAATTATTACAGTAACTTAATTTACGTTCATTTCCAAAATAATTTAATATGTATTTCCTATAGCATTCCTTTAAATTACAATAATCAATCATAGCTTGAAATTTTCTAAGTTGTATTTCTTTTCTATTCATTGAAGCACTTTTGTTTATTATATATTCCACTCTTCTTATATCAGCTTCGCAATAAAACAAATAACAATTACACTGTTCTCCATCTCTTCCTCCCCTACCTATTTCTTGATAATATGATTCTATATTTTGAGGGAGAGTAAAATGTACTATAAATTTAATATTAGACTTATCTATTCCCATACCAAAAGCATTAGTTGCAACAATTATATCCAACTTCTCATATAGAAAATCTTCTTGAAATTGTTCTTTTTCTTCATCTTTAAGTCCGCCATGATATTTTCCCACATTATATCCTAAATCTTTTAAATAATAATGAAGATTATCTACCTCTTTTCTAGATGCACAATAAACTATTCCTGCCAAGCTTTCATTATCTCTTATTATATCTTTAAGGGCTTCAAGCTTATCTACTTCACTTAGCACATTAAGATTTAGATTCTCTCTATTAATATCCCCTATATATATATATGGGTTATTTAAACGTAAAAGTTTTATTGAATCTTCTCTGACTTCTTCAGTTGCTGTAGCTGTAAAGGCTGAAATAATCGGCTTATTTCTAAGAATTTTATAAAAATTTGAAATTTCCAAATAACTTTTTCTAAAATTATGACCCCATTGTGATACACAATGAGCTTCATCTATTGTAATTTGAGAAATATTAAGATCTTTAATCATATCTCTGAATATCTTAGATTCAAGCCTTTCAGGAGAAATATAAATTATCTTATACTCTCCAATAGAAGCTTCAATTAATATATTTTTTATGATGTCCATACTTTGTGTACTATTAATATATGCCGCCTTAATTCCAATACCTATTAGATTATCCACTTGATCCTTCATAAGTGAAATTAACGGTGATATTACAATAGTTATGCCTTGAAATATTATTGCTGGAAGCTGATAACAAACAGACTTACCACCACCTGTTGGCATAAGACAAAAAGTGTCTACACCATTTAAAATACTATTTATAATTTCAAATTGACCTTTTCTTAAAGTATTAAAACCATAATATTTCTTTAAAGCATAAAAAATCTTCTGTTTATTATCCATGTTTAATTACCTTTCCGCATGCTGACTTGTTATTTTTTTTAATGGGCCTTAATAATAGTATATACCACAGATTCAAATTCTTAAACAAAAAATATATACCTATATTTAATCTATGGATTAAATAATTTAAAGCAGTGCAAATTTACATTTTAATTCTAAATCATATTAATATTTTGTCGAATAAAACAGTTTTCTGCTTCATTGTTAATTATTAAATTTGAGTTTTTATCACTAAATCTTTATCATTATGTTAATAAATATGATAAAACACTATTTTTTTAATATACAATATACTATTTATATGCTATAATTCAAATATGTTAATTTATTGGTTTAAATTTCATTTTATCCAATTTAGCATAATTTTATTTAAGCTATTCAAAGATGAACAGCATTCTATAATATTTATTTTTAATTATTGTAGTTTAGTTGTTTATCTTTTTATAAACATGTATTTAAGTAAAAAATCTATATGTAAATTTAGTATATAAACACTTATTAAATGTAGAATTTTTATTAGAATACATAATATAAAATATATAAAAAATTTTTAAGGGGGCTACTTTATGAAAAAAAGAATTTTAGCATGTTTGCTAGCAGGTTTACTTGCTACAACTGCTCTTGTTGGCTGTGGTGGCGGACAAACTAACACATCTAACTCTGGTGGTAAAACGTTTATAT
>JAKBFR010000145.1 GCA_021837545.1 Bacillota bacterium
TGCATAAATGGGTGCAACTTCTACTGATAGAAATTCACAGCTAAATCCTCAGTAACCCGAACAAATGCATGATCTTCATTTCGGTAGTTTATACAATTAACCTTTATTCAAGAATTTCTCCATTAGTCGAAATAGTTACTATTTGCCAAGGAATCATCTTTTCACTTGCTTTTAATGCATTCTTAACTGCATTTACTATTCCCCCACAGCAAGGTACTTCCATTCTTACTACTGTAAGACTTTTTATATCACTCATTTTTAAAATTGCTGTAAGCTTTTCTGAATAATCTCCTTCATCAAGCTTTGGACAACCTATCAATGTAATTCTATTTTTTATAAATTTATTATGAAAATCTCCATATGCATAAGCTGTACAATCTGCTGCTATAAGCAAATTAGCATTGTTGAAATATGCTGCATTGGGTGGCGCAAGTTTAATTTGCACTGGCCATTGATTTAATTGTGATGTTACCTCACTAGTACTAGTAACGCTTTTAACTTCCATTTTGTTATGATTTATTACTCTTGATTGTGATCCTGGACAACCAAATGATATTTTTTCATTTTTATTTACTTCCATATTTTTTTGCTCCATTTTTCTTTTTTCCATATGAATTTGTACAGCTTCTTCATCATATTCTGCTGCTTCACGCTCTTCAAAAGTAATTGCACCAGTTACACATGATGGAAGACAATCTCCAAGTCCATCGCAATAATCATCACGTAATAATTTTGCTTTCCCATTTACCATGCCAATTGCACCTTCATGGCAAGCACTCGCACAAAGTCCACATCCATTACACTTTTCTTCATCTATTTTAATAACTCTTCTTATCATAAAATCCACCATCCTATATTATTTTTCACATTCACGTACTCTATGATATTATTATACTGGAATAATATCATCATTTCTGTTTCATTTGCAACGAATAAGATTTAAATATTTTAATTTTGATTGCATTTAGGTCATGCATTTGTTCCAGTTCATTGAAACTTTCACAAAAGCATGACCTAAATGCAATCACATTATCGACTGAATTTTAAAGTAAAATTAAGTTTTTCATACTCAAGTCTAATATTTTAGCAGAATGGGTTAAGGCTCCCACAGATATATAATCTACGCCTATTTCAGCTATTTCTTTAATATTGCTTAATTCTACGTTCCCGGAGAATTCCGTTAAAGCTCTTTTATTTATGAGCTCTACTGCTTCCTTAGCTAAATCCAAACTCATGTTATCAAGCATTATTATATCTACTTTTGCATCTATTGCTTCTTTTACCATTTCCAGATTTTCGGTTTCTACTTCTATTTTTCTAACAAATGAAGAATTCTTTCTTACAAGTTCTACTGCATTTTTTATGCCCCCTGCTGCACTTATATGATTATCCTTAAGCATGACCCCATCTGATAAATTAAATCTGTGATTACATCCGCCCCCAACCTTTACTGAATACTTTTCTAATATTCTAAGATTGGGTGTTGTTTTTCTTGTATCTAACAACTTTGTATCTGTATGATTTATTTCCTGAACAAATTTATTAGTTAAGGTAGCTATTCCGCTCATTCTTTGTAATAAGTTTAACGCTATTCTTTCTCCAATCAATAAATTTCTAGTACTTCCTTTTAATAATCCAACTTTATCTTTTGGATACACATTGTTTCCATCAAATTTATATAATTCAACTTCTATATTTCCCAATATATCGAATACTCTTTTAAAAATCTCAAGCCCTGCAATTATTCCTTCTTCTTTGCATAATAACTCTACTGTAGAAGTGCTTTTGTTATCTATAATTGAATTTGTAGTTATATCTTCGCTTGGAATGTCTTCTATCAGTGCATTTTTTATTATCTTATCTACGACTAAGTAATTCATCATCTAACTTTCCACCTTTCTCCTTTATAACTCTCCTAGCTAATTCTTTATTTTCATTTGATAGTTCTTCAATAGATTTATTTAATTTATCCACAGCAGAAACTTTAATTTCTAAATCATCCACAGTATTATTAATTAAAATTGCAGCTCTTCGTGAAAATACAAGCCCCTCAAGTAAAGAATTACTTGCAAGTCTATTAGCTCCATGTGTTCCTGTACAACTCGTCTCCCCAACTGCATATAAATTTCCCATAGATGTCTTAGAATTTAAATCTACCTTTATTCCCCCCATAAAAAAGTGTTGAGCTGGAGAAACTTTAATATATTCTTTTGTAATGTCTGTTCCTCTCTTTAAACACTCTTTATAAATAGTTGAAAATCTATTTATTATATAAGCTTGTCCTAAAAATCTTACATCTAAATTTACATAAGGTGTCTCAGTTTCTTTTATTTGCTTATAAACTGCTTCCGAAACTACATCTCTAGGTAAAAGTTCATTTATAAATCTTTCTCCATTAGCATTTGTAAGTATTCCACCTTCTCCTCTTAAAGATTCAGATATTAAAAATCTCCTTTGATTATTTTCTTCTTCATAAAATGCTGTTGGATGAATTTGAATATAGTTCATATCTTTTAGCTTTATATTATGCTTTACAGCAACTGCTATTCCATCTCCTGTTAATATTCTTTGATTTGTTGAATTATTAAATAATCCACCTATCCCGCCAGTTGCTAGGACTACAACTTTTGCATAAACATTTATTTGTTCATCTTCTTTTACTAATGTGGCCCCAATACATTCACGCTGTCTTTCTATAATATCTACAAAATAAGTATCTTCGTAAACATTTATATTATCTTTTTGTTTAACTTTTTCAATAAGAATCTTAGCTGTACTTTCTCCCGTATTATCCTTTGTGTGCACTATTCTATTTATAGAATGTGCACCTTCTTTAGTTAAGTTCAAACTATTATCTTGATTTCTATCAAATTTTAATCCCATCTCTATCAAACTTTTTATATTGCCCATGGATTCAGATGTTAAAACATTAACAGCTTTTAAATCATTTTTATACTTTCCAGCTTTTAAAGTATCCTCTATATATAAAGGAATATCTTCTTCTCCTCTTGCAACAGATATTCCCCCTTGTGCTAAATAAGTATTACTACAACTCATGTTATCTTTGCATACAAGTAAAATATTTAAATCTTCTTTTAAATTTAATGCACAATAAAGACCTGATACCCCTGAACCTATTATTAATACATCAACAAATTTGTTCATACCTAGTTGCCTGAATTATTTGTAGATCCTAATATGTGCATGTTCTCTAATGATCTTAGAGCTTTTTTTCTAATATCTTCATCTAAAATCATTTCATTTTTCATATTTAATAGGGCATCATATAAATTTTCAAGGGTTGTCTTCTTCATATCTTGGCAACATATGCTATCCCCAGGAATAAAAAAGCTTTTATTCGGATTTTTACTTTTTAATTCATGTAAAATTCCTTCTTCTGTTCCTATAATAAATTCATTACCTTCATTATTAGTTGCATAATCAATTATTCCACTTGTACTTCCTATATAATCTGCTATATCTCTAATTTCTTTTGTACATTCTGGATGAACTAACACTTTCGCATCTTTATGTTTTTCTTTTTCTTTTAATATATCTTCTCTGCTTATCTTATTATGGCATCTGCAAAATCCATCCCATAATATAAATTCTTTTTCTGGAAAAAACTCTGAAATATACCCACCTAGATTTCTATCTGGTAAAAACATTATTTGTTTATTAGGTACATTTTTTAATATCTTTAATGCACTTGAAGATGTTACAGCCACATCGCAGTGAGCTTTTACATTGTATGTCGAGTTTATATAACATACCACATAAGCATCTGGATACTTTTCTTTCAATTCTACTAAAGCTTTACCACCAGCCATATCTGCCATAGAACATCCTGCACTAGCACATGGCATTAAAACTGTTTTATGTGGTGATAAAATCTTTGCACTTTCAGCCATAAACCTAACTCCACAGAACATTATAACTTCTTCTTTGCAATCTCTAGCTATTTCACTTAAATAATAAGAATCTCCTACAAAATCAGCCAACTCTTGTATAATTCCTGGTTGATAATAATGAGCAAGAATAATAGCATTTTTTTCTTTTTTTAATCTTAATATTTCTTGTACTAAATCACTCTTCACATTTACACCTCTTCATATATAGTTTTACAAGTGTATATACACCATCGAAAGTAATTATATCATCTCAATTTTTTTTGTTCAACATATAGAGCAAATATTAATTTCAATATATTTTTAAAACAGAGCCTAATTTCTATCAAAATCAGAAGAGCTATCTCAAATCAAGTTGAGATAGCTCTAAAATTTTTTAGTTAATAATATTGATTATATTCAAAAACAATACTTCTGTTTGCTTGTCTTTTCTTTCACGTAACTTATTTTAATTTCTCCATCATATTACTTAATTGTTCAACAATATATACAGAATCTTGAATATTTTCACCAACTGCTTCCATAGCTGCCGATTGTTCTTTAGTTGTTTCAAGTGTTATTTTAGAGTTTTTTATAGTTCCAGTAACTGAGTCCTGTATTTTAGTTGTTAATTTTGAAATAGTATTTGCTGTTTCCTTTGAATCTTCAGCTAAATTTTTTATTTCTTTTGCAACAACTGAAAACCCTTTTCCTAATTCGCCTGCACGTGCAGCTTCAATAGATGCATTAAGTCCTAACATTTTAGTTTGGGATGCTATGCTTTTAATCGCATCAAGTATGCTATTAATTTGTTCTGTAATCACTCCAACTTGAGTTATTTCAGTATTTAATTCTTCTTGTTGATATGAAATATTATTTGCTGAAGCTGATAGTTCCTCTATTGTTGCGGATACTTGCATAAAATTATTTGATAATCTTTTTGAAACCATATCTAATTCAATTTTATTAAATCCATTTTTAGCAAGAGTATTTACAACAATAAATAATACACTTGCTGCCTTTTCTATATTTTTAAAATCCACTATATTAACTTCATGCACAGCTTCTACAAGTGAATTTGAATTTACATCTATTTCTTTAGCGATTCGTATATAATCCTGTTCTTTAGGAGCATCTGATAACATTTGTCCACCTAAAACTGTTCCTAATAATTTTCCTTCCACTATAATAGGCGCTGCAAAGTCTATAAGTCCAGCATGGCATGCTCCTACAAACGGTTTACCTGTTCTTGTTGCTTCTTCTCCCATCCTTTTATGAGAAGCGGCACACCTATCATCACCTTTTTTAGTAGAATGAACAAAACTGTTACAGAACCTTGTATAACTACTCGGATTGGTTACTGGATTTCCATGCTTATCTACAGTTACACTTGCACAATTCATTGCAAGCGCAAAATCATCTTGAAATTTTTGTAATAACTTAATATCAATTATATCTTTTATCTCCAAAGCATTCATATCTAATTCATTATTATCTAATATTTTTATCATAAAAACCTCTCCTTTTCTGTCTACTCTCTAGTAAAATTGCATATATTATTAAAATATATTTAAAAACATTTAACAACCAGTAATTTAGTGCCTTCTTTCTCAACATTTTTTATATACATAAACCTTACTTATTAAGTATCGACTTTTTTTAGGTTATCTTGAATTATTTCGTATTAATTTGTATTAATTTGTATTTAATGCTTTTTTATAGTCAATAATAAGAATTTGCAA
>JAKBFR010000023.1 GCA_021837545.1 Bacillota bacterium
TAGTTTTTTTCAAATCTCGTAATGATGGCATAGAGGTAACACTCCTTCCCATTCCGAACAGGACAGTTAAGGTCTATTACGCTGATGGTACTGCACGGGTGACTGTGTGGGAGAGTAGGAAGTTGCGAGGTAAGATGGCTCGATAGCTCAGTCGGTAGAGCAGAGGACTGAAAATCCTCGTGTCACTGGTTCGATTCCAGTTCGAGCCACCATAAATGGCGCTATAGCCAAGTGGTAAGGCAGAGGTCTGCAAAACCTTTACCCCCAGTTCAAATCTGGGTGGCGCCTCCAAAGAAAACTTTGAAATTTATATTTCAAGGTTTTTTTATTATACTTAGAAGACTAAAGGTATATTTTATTCACACCGTTGGATCAAATAGAAGGCGATAGAAGTATACTAAACAATTAAACACAAAAATATAGAATATATATCTGTTCTAAAAATTAAAAGAGATATAGTACTTTAAAAGATATAAAATGCACCATATATAGTAGACTTTTACTTTCTACTATATATGGTACATTTTACTTAAACATATCTTTTTTATATAATACAAAGGCCACGAGGCCACATATTCCAACCGTTAATCCCATAACTATTGAAAATCCATTTTCATTATTTGGGGATATTGGTAATTTTATATTCATTCCAAATACTCCGCCTATAATAGTAGGTATTGCCATAAGTATTGTAACTGATGCAAGAACCTTCATTACTATATTTAGATTGTTAGATATTACAGAAGCAAAAAAGTCCATTGTACTAGCTAGGATGTTACTATAAATTTCAGTCATTTCTATGGCCTGTTTATTTTCAATTATAACATCTTCTAAAACATCTTTGTCTTCTTCGTATTTTTGCATTAACTCTAATTTCAACATTTTCTCTAATGTGATTTCATTAGCTTTTAAAGAGGTAGAAAAATAGACAAGAGATTTTTCTAAAGAATGCAATTGAATAAGTTCTCTATTTTTCATTGATTTATGAAGTCTTTTTTCAATCATTAAACTTTTTTTATCAATTTGTCGTAAATATAATAAGTAATATGTTGATATTCTGTTTAAGATCTGCAATGTAAATCTCGATTTTTTGAATGTGTAAAATGATTTAATTTTGTCATTAGTAAAATCAGTCAATATTTTACTGTTTTTTAAACATACAGTTATCAATTGTTTATCAGTATGTATTATTGCTAATGGATATGTATCATAGGTTAACGAGTTGTCTTCCATTTCTGTAAAAGGAATATCGACTATGATTAATAATGCATCATCTTCAATATCAATACGTGAAGTTTCTTCATCATCTAATGCTGCTTTCAAAAATTCAAGATCAACTCCAGTTTTTTTTGATATTAATATTAATTCTTCATCAGATGGAGCAACTATATTTATCCATGATCCATTTTCTATTGTATCCAGTGCCTTCAAAGTTGGCTTGAATTCACTTTGACTTTTATAAATTTGAATCAATTTACAACACCTCCTAAGCGGTTCAACTAATATTATACTATTATAAGGTAGTTTGTAAACATAAAGTATTGGTCATTATTTTAACATATTAATTATTATTTTAGCATTAAGTATATTAATCCTATGAAGGAAAAATAAATATGATATTTTATTTGTTAAATTTTTTTGGTTGATTAGTGACAAAATGAAAGCCTATGAAAATAAGTAATTCCATAGACTCGTAATGGTTAATTATAAATTTGTAACCTTAATTATTTTTAGTGTTAAAAAATTCATCTTTAACTTCATTAAGTAAAGACTCATTTTCTATTAAATCAATAGCTGTTGATGCAAGTGATGCAGCTACAATATTACATTGTTTAAGAGCGAATGGAGATATAGTTGCTTTCGCAAATTCTAAACTTCCATATTTTATATCAGTATTGTCTACTATAGATATATAAGGATGTATACATGGAACTTTATGACTTACATCACCAATGCTTAGGCCTGCATATATATCTTTTGCGGAGTTAATATGTATTATTCCATTTTCCTTCAAATTATGACTAAATAATCTATTTAAAGTACGATTTGTAACTAACTCCTTATTTGGAGATTCATATAAGAAGAAGGTATTGGGCATGCCTAGTAGTTTAGTTACATAATTTGCAATTTCTCTTATTTTATCATAAGCATAGTTAGCAGTTTTTGTATTGGATGCGCGGATACAAAATTTGATTTCAGAATTTGATGGTAATAATAATGTAGTATAGCCTCCGTTTGATATAATTGAGTTTATTTCTAAGTTATTTGGGAAACCTTTTTTTATAGAATTTAAAATATTAATAGTTAATAAAACTGCATCTAGAGAAGTATAATCTTTTTTACTTAAGAAGCTCAATTTATTTTCGCTCTTAAATTTAAGTCCTAGTGGAATAATTGCTGATGATGAACCACTTTCACAAGTAGAAATGTCAGGGTGAGCTAACATTACCACATCTATATCATCAAATACTCCTTGTTTAACCATAGTTCCTTTAGTTCCGCCCAAATATTCACCAGGGCAGCCAATTAATATTACAGAACCTCCAAGTTTATCTATAACATTTCCTAAAGCTAGTGCTGCTGAGACAGACATAGCAGTAACCAAGTTATGTCCAGTAATATGACCTTCATCTTTTATTGCATCATATTCACAAAGGTAACAAATTTTTGGATGACCTACTCCTTTTTTAGCTATAAAAGCATTTTCTATATCTAAAAAACTTTTATGAATTTCAAAATTGTATTTATATAGTAAATCGCAAATATAGTTACAAGCTTCAAACTCATTGTAACTTGTTTCGGGATTATTATATAAATAGGTACATAAATTTTCAATATCATCACTACAAGTGGATAAAAATGAAATTATTCTTTGTTTCATAAATTTAATTTGTTACTCAAAACTTACAAAAGTAATTTACTAAATTTTATATATAGTACATGTTTTGCTTTGTTTTACAGTAAGTTCTCCTTTCTTATTAGTATTTTTATTGTTAAAATATTTATTAATGGGGAAGTTTGTTTCATCCTTTATTATTGTTACCAACAATTTTAAAAATATCTATGTAGTAAATAAATTATTCCAATCCATGATTTGTATTAAAAGTAATTAATATGGGAATAATCATATGAGAAGTACAAATATAAGGGGGAATATACATGGAAAATTTAAATAAATCATGTTTCATATGTGGAGCAATGGATTGTGATGGTATAATATTGAATGGGGAAAAGATTTGCAAAGCATGTGAAGAAAAAATTGTGGATACAACGATAATCAATCCAGATTATCATATTTACAAAGATCAGATTAAAATAATTTTGTTTAATCAACATGCTTAGGCACATTCTAAAAAATAACAAATCAGTATCCTAGTGTATTTTGCGTCATACTACGTCGGTAATATTAGTTAACAGCCAACTATTAACTGATATTATCTCCTTGTCTAACACAAAATATGCGTCGTATCTTTAAGTTGTTATTTTATTTCATGTGCCTTAAGAGTGAATTATTTATACTTAAACATTCTTAAGAGTGAGGTATTTATATGAAAAATGGTTTATTTATAGTTTTTGAAGGCGGAGAAGGCACTGGAAAAACAACAGCAATTGATGGAATATATAATTGGATTATAGAAAATAATGTTGAGTGCATAAAGACCAGAGAACCTGGCGGAATTAAGATATCGGAACAAATAAGACAAGTTATATTAAATAAAGAAAACAAGACTATGGATGCTAGAACAGAAGCTTTGCTTTATGCAGCTGCAAGGAGACAACATCTTGTAGAAAAAGTAATACCAGCATTAGAAGAAGGTTCAATAGTTCTTTGTGATAGATTCATAGATTCTTCGCTTGCATATCAAGGTTATGCAAGGAATTTAGGTATTGAAGAGGTTATGAGCATAAATAGATTTGCCATTGGAGAATATATGCCTGATTTATCTATATTGTTTGATCTTGATCCTAAAATTGGGTTAGAAAGAATTAACAGTAATGAACACAGAGAAATAAATAGATTGGATTTAGAAAAAATAGACTTTCATGAAAGGGTTAGGTCCGGATATAATATTGTATATGAAAATAATAAAGATAGAATTATAAAAATAGATGCAGAACAATCTAAGGAAAATGTAATTGAGCAAATAAAAAACATATTGAAGCCTAAAATATGGACAAATATAAACTAAATGATAAAAAAGTTTCTATTTGTGGTAAAATAATGATAGTAAATTATATTATTTAAGGGTGGGGAGTTATAATGAAGTTGATAATTGCAATTGTTCAAGATGAGGATTCAACAGATGTTATAGAAGCATTAACAGAAGAAGATTACAGGGTCACAAAACTAGCAACAACAGGAGGATTTCTTAAGTCCGGAAATACTACACTAATGGTAGGTATCGAAGAAGAGAAAGTACAATCTGTTATTGATGTAATTAAAGAAATATGCAAAAAGAGAAAAGAAACATTAGTTACACCAACTACCTTAGGAGGTAGTGAAGGTGGATATATGCAGCAATATCCCGTACAAATTAATGTAGGAGGCGCTACTATATTTGTAATTGATGTAGATCAATTTGTGAAAATATGATTTCAAGGAGATATGAGCATTGGGAAAAATAATTGGACACAAAAGTATTATTGATAGTATAAATAAAAGGGAATTAAATGACTCATTTTCTCATGCTAATTTAATCGTTGGAAATGACGGTATTGGAAAGAGCATAATAGCTAAGTATATGTCAAATAAAATTATAAAAGTAAAAGATAATGCAGAGAGTGTTGATATCGTAAAATATTATCCATCTTCTAGTTCTTTTGGCGTTGATGATGTTAGAAATGTTATAAATGAGGTTGGTAAAAAACCTTATGAGGGTGACAAAAAAGTACTGATATTATACAAATGTGATAAATTAACAACTCAAGCTCAAAATGCATTACTCAAAACTATTGAAGAACCTCCAAAAGGAGTATATTTAATATTATTGAGTGACTCTTTAGAAACAATTTTAGACACTATAAAATCTCGTTGTCAAATATATAAATTAACTCCATTAATAAAAGAAGAAATTTTAATTTATATTAAGGAGAAATATAATGATTTGACTTCAGAAAATGAAAAAGCTGCGTTAGCATATAGTGCAGGAATACCAGGAAAAGTAGATAGGTTTATAAGAGATGAGAATTTAAAAAAATTAAGGGATATATGTATAGAATTATTCGAAGATATTTTAAAAAGAGAACAAGGGCTTGTATTAAAATATGTAGAGCTATTAAAGAATTTAAAAGAGGATAAAATTGAACTGTTAAATATACTTTTAGCATATATAAGAGATATTATGATTTTTAAGGAACTTAATAATAGTGAGCTTATTGTTAATTTTGATAAAGTATATAAAATAAAGGATATTTCAAGAGGGATATCTTATAAAAAGTTAAATAGTATGTTAGAATACATAACAGAAGCTAGAATAAATTTAAATAGCAATACAAACTATTCAATGACCATAAGTGTTTTGCTTATGGGATTTGCGGAGGTATAATTAATGATAAATGTTATAGGCGTAAGATTCAAACAAGCAGGGAAGATCTATTATTTTAGCCCAGCTGAATTTCCCATTAAAAAAGGAAACTATGTAATAGTAGAAACAGCTAGAGGTATAGAATTTGGCGAATGCGTTATAGGAATTAAAGAAATAAAAGAAGAAGAAATAGTATCACCATTAAAGTGTGTTATTAGAATTGCTGATGAAAGGGATATTAATAAGCATAAAGAAAATAAAGATAAAGAAAAAGAAGCATTGGACATATGTTTAGAGAAAATCAAAGAACATCAGATTGATATGAAATTAATAGATGTAGAATATACATTTGATAATCATAAAGTTATATTCTATTTTACATCAGATGGTAGAGTTGATTTTAGAGAGTTAGTTAAGGATTTAGCTACTATATTTAAGACTAGAATAGAATTGAGGCAAATAGGAGTACGGGATGAGACTAAGATGGTTGGAGGTCTGGGACCATGCGGAAGATCTATGTGTTGCTCTACATTTTTAGGCGATTTTGCACCAGTATCTATAAAGATGGCAAAGGAACAGAATCTTTCATTAAATCCAACTAAAATATCTGGAATATGTGGAAGATTAATGTGCTGTTTAAATTATGAGCAAAGCACATATGAAGATATAAGAAAGAGATTACCTAAGGTAGGATCTATTGTTAAAACTGAAGAGGGAAATGGAGAAGTTGTTGGTAATTCAATAGTCAAAGAAATTGTCAAAGTTAGAGTTAAAAGAGGCGATGAAGAAGTTGTTCAAGAATTTAAAATAACAGACATAGAACTTGTTTCAGGAAAATATGAAGATACAATTGAAGAAACTAATATCAAAATAATAGCTGAATCAGAGGAAGATAAAAAGTTAATAAAAAATCTTATTAAGGAGAAATAGGAGGAATTTCTATGAAATCTGTTATTAAGATTTGTAATATGGAATCTCATGAAGATAGTAAAATAATTGGAGAAATGGTTGCTAATAATTCTGGAATAATAGCTAGTGAAATATCATTAACTAAGAAAGAAATAACATTAATATATAATGAAGCCTTTTTAAATATTCAAAAAATTATTAATTCTATAGAAGATTTAGGATATATAGTTATTTGATTTTAAACTATAGGATATTAATATTAAAAAATAAGTCGCTTATGGCATAAAATGCTTTTAAAACATCAGAATACATGTTAAAATGTAAGAGGTTAATTACTACAATTTATTAGGAGGTGTTCTAAAAATGGCATTTGTTATTAATGATTCATGCGTTAGTTGTGGAGCATGTGCTGGAGAATGTCCAGTTAGTGCTATAACTCAAGGAGATACTCAATTCGTTATTGATGCAGATACTTGTATCGATTGCGGAAGCTGTGCTAATGTTTGCCCAGTAGGAGCTCCAAACCAAGAGTAATAAAAAGAGAGATCGTCTTTAAGGCGGTCTTTTTTTGATTATATAAAAGTATAAAATATTTTAACCTAAGAAATTAATTTATTAAATAAATTTTTCATATTATTATATTAATTGTAAGGTGGCGTTAATAATATACATTTGGATTCATAATTAAAGTCTAAATCTGAAGTATCCAATATATTCGAATTAATTTTTATTATATGTTTCATAGATATAATGAAATTTTTGAGATCATCTAAGTATAAAGAAGTTTTGTTAGTTTTATATTGCATAGGAATTATATATTTTGGAAAAATCAATTTACAAAGTTTTGCTGCTTCAAATCCATTCAAAGTAAAGTGTCCACCAATAGGTATAAGTAAAATATCAATATTTTTTAATTTTTCCAATACTAATGAACAAGGAATATGACCTAAATTTCCTAAATGACATAAAGAATATGTATCATCCTTAAATATATAAATAATGTTAGGTCCTCTTTTAAGACCATTACATTTATCCTGGAATGAATTAAGACCTTCTATTTTAAAAAAATCCATATCAAAGGTTCCAGTTTTATTAATTACTTTAGTTTTATTATTAGAATTATCTAAATATGGATTATCTAAACTGCCATGACTGGTAGTTATTAAATCACATTTAGGAAAATTGTTGTTATATCCGAGGTTATTATCAAAGGGATCAATTAAAATCCTTTTACCAATGGATGTCTTTATAAGAAAACAGGAATGACCATACCAAGTTATTTGCATAAAAAACCTCCATAAATTAAATTTAAGTGTTGTTATATATTATTAACATATAAAATTATAAATAATCATAAATTTGCATTGATACTTTAAAAAATAAAAAGATTATAGTATAATAGTCTAAAGTCAAAGTAAGTCAAGAACAAATATTTTGATTAAAGTTTAAGTAGGTGATATTATGGCAAGACTTTCAGATATAATAGAAGCTTTTATAAAACAATTGTTTAATGAAAATAGAGACAACGTAATTTTTATACAAAGAAATGAATTAGCAGATCAATTTAGATGTGCACCATCTCAAATAAATTATGTATTAACAACTAGATTTACTTATGAAAGAGGGTACTTAATTGAAAGCAAAAGAGGTGGCGGAGGACATATAGCTATTAAGCAATTAGAATATGATAGTTCTAATAAAAGAGAAGAATTAATAAACCAAAGTATTGGAGATGCAATGACATATCATAATGCAGATGCTTTACTCAAGGATTTATTAGAGTCTGGAGTTATTGAAGAAAGAGAATGTGAAATAATGAAAATAGCAATAAATGATAGAAGTTTAACTCGAGCAGACAATAAAAATAAAGTAAGAGCTGATATTTTAAAGGGAATGATTATGATAATTTTATCTTAAAGGTGGGGATATATATGCTATGCGAAAAATGCAAAAAAGATGAGGCGAAAATAAATTTAATTACAGTAGTAAATGGACAAAAACATGAGATTTGGTTATGCGAGAATTGTGCAAAAGATATATCTAGTATTCCATTTTTCAGTTCAATTGGTCAGAATGTAAATTTTCCATTTCAAGGGATGCTTACAGAAATATTATCTAATGCAGATAGTAATAAAGTTAATATAGATAATAATAAAATAAACAAGATTGTCTGTTCAAATTGTGGGTTAACTTATGAAGAATTCAAAAAAACAGGAAAATTAGGATGTTCCGAGTGCTATGAAGAATTTAAGGTTGTGCTTGAGCCTAGAATAAAAAGTTTACAAGCAGGAGTAAAACATATAGGTAAAATACCTAATATGAAGGGTAAAGAATTGATTCGAAGGCGAAAACTTAAAAATTTAAAAGAGGAAATGCAAAAATTGATTGTGACTGAAGAATATGAAAGAGCAGCAATTGTAAGAGATGAGATTAAAAAATTAGAACTTTATATATTAAATAGTAATGTTAAAGAAATAGTAAGTGTAAAGGAGGGGAATTGCGATGGACAGCTTGATTAAGAAAGAAAGAGAAAAAGGTATAGTATTAAGTAGTAAAATACTATTAGCTAGAAATTTTAGCAATTTGCCTTTTCCTAACAAGTTAAATTATATTAAAGGTAGAGATAATGGCAAAAAGATATATGATGTACTTAAAAATGAAATAATTGATGAAGAATTTACATTATATGAGATTTGGAATACAAAAGAAGATTTTGGTAAACAATATTTAGAAAAAGATTTAATAAGCGAAGAACTTATTAAGAATTCTGATAAAGGATCATTTATATTAAATAGAGAAGAAACTATTAGTATTATGATAAATGAAAAAGATCATGTAAGAATTCAATATATAAGTGATGGATTAAATTTGGAAGAAGCTTTTGAGAACGCAACAAGCATTGATGATAAAATAGAAAAAAATTTTGATTATGCATTTGATGAAAAATTAGGATATCTAACAACATCACCAGAACATATTGGAACAGGAATGAAAGCATCAGTAATAATACATTTACCTGCACTTACCATGAGTGAGGAAATTAAAAACATTTCAAAGAATCTTAGCAAAATAGGAATGAGCATAAAAGGAGTGTATTTAGAAGGTACAAATGTCTATGGGAATTTATATAGAATAACTAATAAAATATCATTAGGTTTAACAGAAGAAGATATTATAATCAAATTAAAAGAGGCAGTTTTTAATATAATAGCAGAAGAAAATAAATTTAGAGAAATATTACTTAGCAAATGTAGATATGAATTAGACGATAAGGTATATAGAGCATATGGGATATTAAAATGTGCAATTCTTCTAGATTCAAAGGAAACTATTGATTTGTTGTCTAATATTAGATTAGGAGCTGAACTTTCACTTATAGATATTGATAAAAATAAATTGGATAAATTACTTATACTTACAAGCAATTCATCACTTCAAAATTATTTGGGAAGGTATTTAGATGATAAAGAAATCAAGTATGAAAGAGCAAAGCTTGTAAAGGAAATATTGAAATAAAGAAAGGATAGGAGGTTTGAAGCATATGGAATATAATAAATTAACAGAACGGGCACAAGTAGTAATCTTAGAAGCTGAAAATGAATCTGAAAAGTTTAAGCATGGATATGTTGGAACAGAGCATATGTTATTGGGTATTTTAAAAGAAGATGGATATTCAGCTGAATTATTAAAAAAACATGGAATTGTTAGTGAAAATATTACAACGATGATACAAAGATATTTAGGCTATGGTGATATTAAGAAGTCAGATGATAATATATTATTAACGCCTAGAACTAAAAGATTAGTTGATGAAAGTTTTGTAGCAGCTAAAAAATTAAATCATAAATATGTTAGTCCAGAACATATTTTGTTGGCACTACTTAATCAAGAAGAAGGAATGGCATATACTATTTTAAAGAGTTTGAATCTTAATTTTACTATAGTAAGTGACGAATTGCTTATATTTTTATCAGGAAGTTACGAAGATAAGGTTAGCGACGGAAAAATAATAGAGAATAGTAAAAAACAAAGTACTCCTATGCTTGATAAATATGGTAGAGATTTAACAGCATTATCTTATGAACAAGGATTAGACCCTGTAATAGGAAGGGATGCAGAGACGCAAAGATTACTAGAAATTCTTTGTAGAAGAATTAAAAATAATCCGTGTTTAATTGGTGAACCTGGCGTTGGTAAAACAGCAGTAGTTGAAGGCTTAGCGCAAAGAATAGTTGAAGGTAATATTCCAGAGATACTCAAAAACAAAAGGGTTATTTCTTTAGATTTAACATCTATGGTCGCAGGTGCTAAGTATAGAGGCGAATTTGAAGAGAGACTTAAAAAAACAATGGAGGAAATTGTTAGAGATAAAGATATTATTATATTTATAGATGAAATTCATACAATAATTGGAGCTGGTGGAGCAGAAGGCGCTATTGATGCATCAAATATATTAAAACCATCTTTAGCTAGAGGAGAAATTCAATGCATTGGAGCAACAACTATTGATGAATATAGAAAATATATTGAAAAGGATTCTGCATTAGAAAGAAGATTTCAACCTATAACTGTAGGGGAGCCTTCGAAAGAAGAAACTTTAGAAATTTTAAAAGGTTTAAGAGACAAATATGAAGCACACCATAGAGTTGAGATTACAGATGAGGCGTTAGAAGCAGCAGTAAATTTATCAGACAGGTATATAACAGATAGATTTATGCCGGATAAAGCCATTGATTTAATAGATGAAGGGGCTGCGAAAGTAAGAATACAGAACTTAACAGCGCCACCAGATTTAAAAGACTTAGAAGGAAAAATTGAAAATATAGATAAAGAAAAGGAAGAATCTATAAGAGTTCAAGATTTTGAAAGAGCTGCAAATTTAAGAGATAAAGAAAGAGTATTAAAAGAGCAATTAAAAAGTATGAAGAAAAATTGGGATACTCAAAATTCACTTAGGACATTGATTGTAGATGCAGAAAAAATAGCTAGTGTAGTATCATCATGGACAAAGATTCCAATAGAAAAATTAACTCAAGTAGAAAGTGAGCGATTATTAGATTTAGAAAACATATTGCATAAAAGAGTTGTTGGACAAAATGAGGCTGTAAAATCTATAGCTAGAGCTGTAAGAAGGGCAAGAGTTGGAATTAAAGATCCTAATAGACCAATTGGGAGTTTTATATTTTTGGGACCAACTGGAGTTGGAAAAACTGAGCTTTCTAAGGCTATTGCAGAAGCCATGTTCGGTGATGAAAACAACATTATAAGAGTTGATATGTCAGAATATATGGAAAGTCATTCTGTATCTAAATTAATAGGGTCTCCACCAGGATATGTAGGGCATGATGACGGTGGTCAACTTACAGAAGCTGTTAGAAGAAAACCATATTCAATAATTCTTTTAGATGAAATTGAAAAAGCTCACTCTGATATATTTAATATATTGCTTCAAATTATGGAAGATGGAAGACTTACGGATGGCAAAGGAAAGGTAGTCAATTTTAAAAATACAATAATTATAATGACTTCAAATGTTGGGGCTCATCAAATCAGAAAGCAAAAGAGTATAGGATTTAATAATACTAGTGTTAATGATGAAACTGAATACGAAAAGATGAAGGAAAGTATATTAGAAGAATTGAAAAAAAAGTTTAAACCAGAATTTCTAAATAGAATTGACGATACAATAGTATTCCATAAATTAAGTGAGGAAGATTTAGATAAAATAATGGATTTGATGCTTGCGTCTATAAGAAAAAGACTTGAGGGCAGAAATATTTATCTGAGTTTTGAAGATGATAGTAAAAGATTTTTATTAAACAAAGGTATCGACCTTGATTATGGAGCAAGACCACTAAGAAGGCTTATTATAAAAGAAGTAGAAGATCGATTGAGTGAGGAAATTTTGCAAGGAAATATACGAATTGGAGATAAGGTGAAAGTTAATGAATTAGAAAATAAGCTTGTTTTCAGTAAATTAGTTAAAGAATAATTTAAAGATTAATGGGCTATTTCGAAAATATAAAATATTTGTATTTTGAAATAGTCTATTTTGGTAAAGATAATATAAAATAATCGGCTAAAAGAGATATTGACGATAGAATTAAAAAATATTTAGAGTGGGAGAAAAGTGGTATGAGTAAAGAAAAAAAAGAATTAGATTTAATTATAATTGGTGGAGGTCCAGCTGGGCTTACAGCAGCTATGTATGCAGGCAGAGCTAAATTAAATACATTATTATTAGAAAATGAAATTATAGGAGGACAAGTTAGAAATAGTTATACTATAGAAAACTATCCTGGATTTAAGACTATAGACGGTGGAGAATTAGCAGATATATTTCAAGCACAGGCAGAAGCACTTGGTGCTAAAATTGATGAATTTGATTCTATTCAAAATATAGATATTTCAGATGATAAAAAAATAATTGAAACTGAAACATATATATATGATACTAAAACTATAATAATTGCGACAGGAGCAGCACCTAAAAAAATACCAATTCCACAAGAAAGTCAATTTTCAGGAAAGGGAATTCATTATTGTGCTATTTGCGATGGGGCAATGTATCAAGGAAAAAATATAGCAGTTGTAGGTGGGGGAAATTCAGCATTAGAAGAGGCTATATTTTTAACTAGATTTGCTGAAAAAGTTTATTTAATAAGAAGATATGATTATTTTAAAGGGGAACAGGCATTAATAGATGAAGTTTTCAATAATCCCAAAATAGAAGTATTTCTAAATCAAGATTTAGTAGAAGCTAAAGGTAATAATTTTTTAGAATCAGTAATGATTAAGAATACAAAGACTCAACAATTTAGTACATTAAAGATAGATGCTGTTTTTGGATGTATAGGAACTAAGCCCAGAACTGATTTAATAAAAGAGTATTTAAAATTAAATGAGCAAGGATATATAATTTCAGATGAAGATATGCAAACAAATATTAAAGGTGTGTATGCGGCTGGGGATGTTAGACAGAAAAAATATAGACAGATAACAACTGCTGTTGCAGATGGCACAATTGCACTTTTAAATGCAGAAAAATATATATTAAAAAAGAAAATTTGAACCCAATTAAGTAAATATTTATAGCAAGTCAGTAGTCCAATTTCATAATAAATTAATAAAGATGATATTAAATATATAAAAATTAAGAGGCGAAATTTCGCCTCTTAATTATTTGCCTAAAGCATTTAAAATAGCTGGTTTATCAAATCCTATAATAATGTTATTATTAATATCTAATACTGGAACACCCATTTGATTTGATTTTTTTATCATTTCTTCTCTAGCTTCCATATCATCTTGAACATTTAATTCTTGAAATTCAATATTTTCTGATTTAAGATAATTTTTTACCTTAACGCACCAAGGACAAGTATTAGTAGTATATACTTTTATCATAAATATACCTCCTTAAGTAATAATTATTATTTTATAATTAATATTATAATATAATTTTTATAAGCTATCAACACAGTTAAGAAATAATATCATGTAATTATTCAGGCACATTGAAAAAAATAACAAATAAAATACATACTACATTTTTCACTTATTATTTTCTTTCAAGCGCCCTAAGTTAGAATTTAATATCGTATACTCAAATTCATTTTGAGTATACGGATTGTATAATAATTTAGCTAAATTTAACTTAATAGTATTAGGATGTATATTTGTGGTTATATTTGTAATATTATTAATATAATTTTTAGTTATCATAGTTATCAACTCCAACTTATTTGTTATAAATAGTTTCTGTAATAATTGATTAAGCATGCTAAAAGTTAAGAAAAAGAAAATATAAATATTATGTATAAAAAGTAATACATAGTAAATACAAAGCTTAATTGAATTAAAGTCAATATTAAGTAAATATTTTAAAAGAACTAATATGCTATAATTAAAGTGATATTTCATTGTAATAATATTGTAGGAGTATATCTGATATACATTGCGACTAATTAATTATTGAAGAATTTAAATAATATCTATTAAAAAAAATAAAGGGAGATATCTATGAAAAAGAAAACATTATATAGATGCTTGAGCTGTGGCTTTGAAAGTATAAAGTGGCTTGGAAAATGTCCAACATGCAATAGTTGGAATACATTAGAAGAAGTCGTTGTTGAATCAAAAAGTTTGCAAACAAGAATAAGGCAAGCATCTAAAAAGCCAATAAAAAAACTATTAGAAGTAGTTTCTAATAAAAGCGATAGAATAGTTACAGGAATAAATGAATTTGATAGAGTGATGGGTGGAGGAATTGTAAAAGATTCAATTTCGATTATAACTGCTAGACCAGGTGCTGGAAAATCAACATTACTTCTTCAAATCTCAGATGCTATAGCGCAAAAGGGGTATAAAGTAATTTATGCATCTGGAGAAGAAAGTGACAGCCAAATAAAAAATAGAGCAGATAGAATTCTTGATAAAATTCATGAAAATATATGGGTAGTGCAAGAAACAAGTCTTGATAATGTTTTAGATGCAGTCGAAGAAATAAGTCCTGATATGCTGATTGTAGATAGTATTCAAACATTTACGATGGAAGCTTCATTACCAGCAAGGGCGGGTTCTCCAACACAAACTATGGAGTGTGCTAATGCACTACTTCAGATTGCTAAAAATGAAAAGAGACCAAGGGCAGTTATTGTTGTAGGTCAAATGACTAAGAATGATGAACTTGCAGGACTTCGGGCGTTAGAACATTTAGTTGATACAGTTCTTATAATAGAAGATGACAATGATGAAGAATTGCGTGTGCTTGTAAGCTCTAAAAATAGATTTGGTAGCATTGAAAATGGATTTTTTCAAATGTGTGAGAAAGGTGTTATCTCAATAGATAATCCATCAGAGTTTTTTATGACAAAGCGTGAAGAAGGTGAAATAGTTTCTGGAAGTGCATTGACTGTAATTAAAGAAGGAACACGAGCGATTATAACTGAGATAGAGAGTTTAGTATCTAAAAGCTTTACTCCATATCCTACACGTATAGGAGAAACATTAGGCAAAGATAAATTAAATACATTAATATCTATATTAGAACAACGTGGAGGTATTAATCTGTATGATAAAAATGTAATTATTAAAACTACTGGTGGTATAAAAATAAGAGAACAAGGAATTAATTTAGCTGTAATAATGAGCATAGTATCATCTGTAAAGCAACGAGGTATAGAGTCTAATATTGCATTTATAGCAGACGTAGGATTGACTGGTGAACTTAAAAAAGTACCATCATTGGAAAGTAGAGTTAAAGAACTTGAGAGGATGGGATTTAAAAAAGTTTATGTCCCAAAGAATTCATTTATGAGAGAAAGTAGTTTTGAAAAAATTGAAGTAATTGAATTAAAGACGTTAACAAATGTAATAAATCATGTATACAATGATTAAATAAAGAGTAAATTGAATATAATTTATACTTATATTTTTCTACAAAAAAATATATAATATTTAAATTTAATAAATATTATTGAGAGATTATAGTTATTATAGTATTATAGTTTTATAGTTTGTATTTTAAAATTTAGGTTTTAAGGAATTAATTAGATATTAATAACGTTGAGATATAAGATTTTTAAAGAGAGTGGGGGAGTGTATGAGAATAGAAAAGGGAATAGGAATAAAAAATGTCTTAAAGATAATGTGCCCAGGCACTCAACTAAGGGATGGTCTTGAAAATATATTAAGAGCTAAGACCGGAGGGCTGATAGTAATTGGGGACGATGAAGAAGTTATGAATCTAGTTGATGGTGGGTTTTATATTAACTCAGAGTATACTCCTTCATATGCATATGAATTGGCTAAGATGGATGGTGCTATAGTAATAACTGGAGATTTAAAGAGAATTGTCTGTGCCAATGCTCAATTAATACCTGATTCATCTATTCCAACTTATGAAACAGGAACTAGACATAGAACAGCACATAGAGTAGCTAAACAAACTAATAAAGTAGTAATTGCAATCTCTCAACGAAGAAATATAATAACCATGTATAAAGGTGATATAAAATATGTATTAAGAGAAAGTAGCATAATTCTAAGTAAGGCTAATCAAGCAATTCAAACATTAGAAAAATATGTTGCAGTACTTGAACGTGTTATTAATAATTTAAATTTATTAGAATTTGAAGATTTAACAACACTTTTTGATGTAGTTACTGCAATTCAAAGAACTGAAATGGTAATGAGAATAGTAGAAGAAATTAATATGTATATATTAGAACTTGGAAATGAAGGAAGATTAATATCTATGCAACTTAATGAATTGATTAAGCATATCGAGAGAGATGGGATATTATTAATTAGGGATTATTGTGGGGATGGATTGCAATATAATGAAGTATATGAACATATTCAAAGATTAAATTCATCAGAGCTATCAGATTTAGATGCAATTTCAAAGGTGCTAGGTCATGGGGGGACTCCTCTTATGGATACATTAATATCACCAAAGGGATATAGAGTATTAAGTAAAGTACCAAGGATACCATCAAATGTTATTGATAATCTTATAAAAGAATTTAAAGAATTAAGTAATATAATAGATGCAGATATAGTTGATTTAGATAATGTTGAAGGAATAGGAGAAACTAGAGCTACTGCTATTAGGGATGGCCTGAAACGTATAAAAGAACAAGTATCATTAAAAAAAGAAATATATTAAAAAGAAACTGTATTAAAATAAAGTTATTTAGAAATAGAAGGTAAGTCATCTATTTTAGTTTATTATAGCTACATTTTTGTTCGGTTTTTTTATTATTTATATGAAATTATTAATTAAACTTAATAATAATTCATTTTAGATAAACTTATTGTATGTTATAATAAAAAGGTATAGACAAAATATTTAAAATATGATTAAAGTACTATAAAAGTGTAAATAATTAGAAGGAGGTGAAGTATGTGTTAAAAAAGATGTTAAGGGGAATTTTTTCTATAATTGGAATAATAATAGGATATTTTATATCTGAAATATTGATTGAAATACCTCAGATTGCTAGTTTAACTTACCTTTCAACTGCTATTGCTAGAATTATATTTGTTATTATTATGTGTTTTATTTTTGGAATTATATTGTATATTATTACGCCTAGTATATATAAGGGTATTTCTAATTTAATTGAATATATTGAGAAAAGCATGCAAAAAATGAGTATAACTGAAATAATTTATGGAACTGTAGGAGCTGTTATTGCTTTAATTCTTATGACACTTATTGCAAAGCCAATAAGTGATATAAGCAAATCAATAGGACCAATTTTATTAATTATAGGGAATGTAGTAGCAGCTATAATAGGTGCAGAAATAATGATTAAGAAGAAAGATGATATAACGGCTCTTCTTGTTAATATCAAAAAGCCTGCAATAAAAGAAAAGAAAGCTAAAGATGCAGTTAAAGAAGTTGTCAAAGGAATTCCAAAGATATTAGATACATCAGTTATAATTGATGGAAGAATATTTGATATATGTGAAACAGGATTCGTGGAAGGCCCATTGGTTATACCTAATTTTGTATTAGATGAATTAAGACATATCTCAGATTCCTCAGACTCCCTAAAAAGAAATAGGGGTAGAAGAGGATTAGATATATTAAATAGAATACAAAAAGAATTAGCAATAGAAACTCAAATCGTAGATGATGACTTTCCTAAAATTGCAGAAGTTGATGCAAAGTTGTTGAAGCTTGCTCAAAAGATAGAGGGAAAAGTTATAACTAATGATTATAATTTAAACAAAGTAGCTGAGTTCCAAGGCGTACCAGTATTAAATATAAATGAATTATCAAATGCAATAAAGCCTGTTGTATTACCAGGTGAAGAAATGAGAATTGATATAGTAAAAGATGGCAAAGAATCAAGTCAAGGAGTAGCATATTTAGAAGATGGAACTATGATTGTTGTGGAAGGTGGAAAAAAATATATAGGACAAACAACAGATGTTATAGTTACCTCAGTTCTTCAAACAGCAGCGGGAAGAATGATTTTTGCAAAGCCAAAAGATAATTAGAAATTAAGGAGATTTTTCCGTATGGTTAGTGCAATAGTATTAGCTGGAGGAAGAGGTAAGAGAATGGGTTCTGTTCAAAGCAAACAATATATTGATTTGAATGGCAAACCCATTCTTTATTACACTCTTAAACAGTTTATAAAAAATGATTTAATTGATAAGATTATTTTAGTAATTCCAGAAGATGAAAAAAATTATTGTAAGAATGAAGTGTTAGATAAATATGGATTAATAATTGACAGCCTAGTATTTGGCGGAACAGAAAGACAGGATTCTGTATATAATGCTTTAGTTGAATTAGAAGGTTCAGATATAGTGTTAATTCATGATGGAGCAAGACCTTTTGTGTCACAAAGAATTATAAATGACGCTATTAAATACGCTAGAATCTATAAAGCTACAGCACCAGGAGTAATGCCTAAAGATACCATAAAAGTTAAAGATGAAAATAATTTTTCAGTAGATACATTAATCAGAAACAACCTTGTTGCTATTCAGACCCCTCAAGCTTTTAATTTTAATATGATATATGAATGTCATAAAAAAGTTAAAGAAAGAGGAATAATGGTTACTGATGATACTAAGGTAGTAGAACTTTTTGGGAATAAGGTTTATATTTATGAAGGTGATTATACGAATATAAAAATAACAACACAAGAAGATTTGATTTTGGCAGAATATTTGGTAAAAAAGTAGAACAATGATAATATATTGACAGTTAAAATTCAAGAAGTTATAATGAATTAAAATAAAGTGAAACTTGATTAAGGTGGCAGAATCCCCTTATACCCACAAGGGGCACCTAGTAACATCAAGGGTCACAATGTCCAGGATCGTGTATCCATTATATCCACTTAAATAAGTGGAGTGCTACGTATACTAGCTATCGAATAAAATAAAGTTTGTAGAGCGATGATGAAGAATAGTAGAAGTCGATTATTAAGAGAAAAAGTCCATAGGCTGTAAGACTTTTAAACAGACTTTGAACCAGCTTTTGAGTATAGGTAAAAACTATCGGTTTAATACCGTTATCATTATTAGAGAACAAATTTAGGTGGTACCGCGATAAAAAGTTCGCCCTAAGGCATATATTAGGGGGGATTTTTTTTATTTTTCAGAAAATTACAATGAAAGTATAATTTTTGAAATATATTACTAATATTTAAAAAATTAATAATAGTAAATTATAAACTGGAAATGAATAAATGCTCTTTTAGAATTCGAAAAATACTTTTTTAGCTAAATTATTTAGATACAATATAAATAAAATTATAGGAGGAAATACTAAAATGAAAATGTCTAATATGTTAATATCAACATTAAGAGAAGTACCAGCAGAAGCAGAAATCGATAGCCATAAACTTATGTTAAGATCTGGAATGATAAGAAAAATGGCAGCAGGTGTATATAACTATTTACCACTTGGATTAAAAGTTTTGAAAAAGGTAGAAGATATAGTAAGGGAAGAAATGAATGCAGCAGGTGCACAAGAATTTTTAGCTTCAGCTATTATTCCAGCAGAATTATGGAAAGAGTCAGGTAGATGGGATGCATATGGAGCAGAAATGTTCAGACTAAAAGATAGAGGAGAACGAGATTTTTGTTTAGGACCTACTCATGAAGAAGTTTTTACTGATATAGCAAGAAATGAAATTAAATCATATAAGCAATTACCACTTAATTTATATCAAATTCAAACTAAATATAGAGATGAGCGTAGACCAAGATTTGGTATTATGAGATCTAGGGAATTTGTTATGAAAGATGCATATAGCTTTGACAAAGATCAAGCAGGTTTAGATTTAGTATATGATAAAATGAATGATGCATATGTTAAAATATTCAATAGATGTGGGTTAGACGCTAAATGTGTTGCAGCCGACTCAGGCGCTATTGGTGGCTCTAATTCAGCAGAATTTATGGTTAAATCAGAAGTTGGAGAAGATGATGTAGTATTCTGTACTCAATGTAATTATGCAGCAAATATTGAAAAAGCAACTTCTAAATTAGAGGACGTAGAAAAAGAAGAACTATTTGAGGTGCAAAAGATAGCTACTCCAAATAGTAGAGGAATAGATGAGGTATCAGAGTTTTTAAATATATTGCCTAAAAAGACAGTTAAAACTTTACTATATAATGTTGATGGAAAAATCGTTGCTGTATTTGTAAGAGGAGATAGAGAAGTTAATGAAGTTAAAGTTGCTAATGCTTCAAATGCTTCAGGAGATATAGAAATGGCTTCTCATGAAGAATATATAAATGCAGCTGGATGTGATATTGGATTTGCTGGACCGATAGGAATAAAAGCTGACTTGATATTGGTGGATGAAGAAGTACAAAATATGTATAATTTTGTTGGTGGAGCAAATGAAACTGGATATCATATAAAAAACGTAAATTATGGAAGAGATTTTGAGGGGACTGTTGGTGATTTCAGAAATGTAACTGAAGGAGAAAAATGTCCGATTTGTGGTGAAAAAATCACTATTGCTAGAGGAACTGAAGTTGGTCATATATTTAAACTTGGAATTAAATATTCAAAAGCTATGAAGGCTAATTTTATTGACGAAGATGGAAAAGAAAAGCCATTTATAATGGGGTGTTATGGTATTGGAGTTACAAGGACAATGGCATCTATAATTGAACAACATCATGACGAAAATGGTATAGCATGGCCATTGTCTGTTGCACCATATCATGTTTCAATAATTCCTGTAAATGTTAAGGATGAAGAACAAACCAAAGTGGCAAATGAGCTTTATGAAGAATTAATAAATATGGGAATAGAAGCTCTTCTAGATGATAGAAATGAAAGAGCGGGAGTGAAATTTAAAGATTCAGAATTGATGGGAATACCAATGAGAGTAACTGTAGGTAAAAAAATTGGTGACGGAGAAGTTGAATTTAAGCTTAGAGATAGTGAGATGGAAGTAATAAAAATAAGTGATGTTTGTAATATAATAAAAGGTCAATTTAATAAAAATAATATGAAGTTAAAATAACTTTAGGAGGTAAATTAATGAGGATATATAATACTCTAACTAAGAAAAAAGAAGAATTTATCCCTATTATTCCAGGTGAAGTTAAAATGTATGTTTGTGGGCCAACTGTTTATAATTTTTTTCATATAGGTAATGGGAGAACATTTATTGTCTTTGATACCATCAGGAGATATTTAGAATACAGAGGATATAAAGTCACATTTATTCAAAACTTTACAGATATAGATGATAAGATGATTAATAAAGCGAATGATGAAGGCGTAAGTGTAAAAGAACTTGGAGATAAATATATTAAAGAATATTACAAAGATGCTGATGCACTTCAACTACATAGAGCAACAGTTAATCCTAGAGCGACAGAATATATTGAAGATATAATAAAATTTGTTGAAGAATTAATTGAAGGTGGATTTGCTTATGAAGTAGATGGAGATGTATATTATAGTACAAAAAAATTCAGTGAGTATGGAAAATTAGCAGGTCAAAATTTAGATGAATTACAAGCCGGTGCGAGGATTTCTGTTGATGAAAGAAAGAAAGATTCAATGGACTTTGCAATTTGGAAGTCACAAAAGCCAAATGAGCCTGCATGGGAGAGTCCTTGGGGTCCTGGAAGGCCAGGTTGGCATATAGAATGTTCATGTATGGCAAAAAAATTATTAGGAGATACAATTGATATTCATGCTGGTGGAATGGATTTAAAATTTCCACATCATGAAAATGAAATAGCTCAAAGTGAAGCTGTAACAGGTAAACCTTTTGCACATTATTGGATACATTCGGCATTTGTTAATGTAGACAATAAAAAAATGTCAAAATCATTAAACAACTTTTTCACTGCTAGAGAAATTCTTGCAGAATACGATGCAGATGCAGTAAGATTTTTAATGTTATCAGGGCACTATAGAATTCAAATAAACTTTACTAAAGAACTTTTAGATTCAGCAACATCCTCAATAGAAAGATTATATAATTGTATAAATAATCTTGAAAATTTAAAAGAAGAAGTTAATAAAAGAACAATGGATAATGAAGAACAAGATTATTTAAAATCTTTAGATAAGTATAGAGAAAAATTCGTTGAAAAAATGGATGATGATTTTAATACCGCAGATGCAATTTCAGTATTGTTTGATTTAACAAAGGATATTAATAATAATATTAATATAAATTCATCTGTGGAATTATGTGAAAAGGCAGAAGATTTAATTAGAGAGCTTGGAAATCCACTCGGAATTCTTCAAAATCATATAAAGAAAGATTTGGAAGTTGAAATTCAAGAACTTATTGATAAAAGACAACAAGCGAGAAAAGATAAAGACTTTGCTTTGTCAGATGAGATAAGAGATGACTTGAAGAATAGAAATATAATTTTAGAAGACACACCACAAGGTGTTAGATGGAAAAAGATTGATTAATTAAGAATGGGGTTGCAATTCTGCAACCCTTAGACATATGAAAGAAAGTAATGAGTAAAAGATGCATGATTGCCTTAACATGTGATATTAAATGAATATGCTGATGTAGTATGACATAAAGTAAAACTTTCCGGTTGGAATTCTACATTCTAGACGAATTTAGTAGAACTAATACTCACAAGGGGTACCTAGTCTAGGTATGTAATATATCAGATAAAATAGACTAGCATACTGACTTGTTATTTTTTTAATATGCTTTATTTAAAAGGAGAATTATAATGTTAGATGATTTAAGAGTTAGGGAATTTTCAAAAGATGAAGCAAGAATGTTAAATCCACTTCAATTAGCAATAATAGGAGATGCCGTATTTGAAATTTTTGTTAGAAATTATGTTTTGACACAGAATACAGCATTATCAGCAAATAAGATCCACATTAACGCTATTGGGTATGTTAAAGCAAAAAGTCAATCCAATATAATGCATGAAATTGAAGGATTTTTAAATGAGGAAGAAGAAGCTGTTTACAAGCGAGGAAGAAATGCTAAGTCTCCTACAGTTCCTAAAAATGCAGAGGTAAGGGATTATAGGATGGCAACAGGGTTTGAGGCATTAGTAGGATATTTATATTTAACAGGAAATAAAGAAAGACTAGAATTCATATTTAATAAAAGTATTGAAAGTGTAAAATAAATTTAGAAATCACAAAGGGAGGTTCTATAATGCAAGGTAAGTCGAAAAATTTTAATTCAAAAGGTAGATTTATTAAAAACGAAAAGAATGATGAAAAAATTAAAGTAAGAGATAAAGATTATATTGAAACTAAAAGTAAAATGAAAAAAGAAAATACTGTAGAAGTCAGTCTAAGCAAAGAAAATAGTCAAGTTGAAGAGAGAGAAGATATAGTTATTGGTAGAAATGCAGTAATTGAGACTCTAAAAGGGGATAGAACAATTGAAACGTTGTACATATCTAATAATAAACTGGAAGGGTCAATAAATACAATTATTAGTTTAGCAAAAGAAAAAAGAGTGTTAATTAAAGAAGTTGATAAAAGAAAACTCGACTCAATGAGTGATGGAGGAACACATCAAGGAGTAATAGCAAAGGTAACACCTTACAAATATTTTGAAGTATCAGACATATTAGCTTTGGCTGAAGAAAGAGGAGAAGCTCCATTCATTGTTATATTAGATGAAGTTGAAGATCCACATAACTTAGGATCAATAGTACGGACAGCAGAGTTATTTGGAGTGCATGGAATTATTATTCCAAAGAGAAGGAGTGCATCTGTAAGTGCGACAGTATACAAATCTTCAGTAGGTGCAATAGAACATGTAAAAATAGCTAAAGTAACAAATTTAAATGCAACAATAGAAGATTTAAAACAAAAAGGAATTTGGGTTTATGGAGCAGATATAAGAGCGAAAGAATACAGTTATCAAATAGACTTTAGCGGCCCTTGCGCAGTTATAATTGGAAACGAAGGAAGAGGTATTTCCAAATTAACAATACAAAAATGTGATAAACTAATAAAGATACCAATGGTCGGAAAGATTAACTCTTTAAATGCCTCGGTAGCTGGTGGTATAATTATGTATGAAGTTTTAAAAGGGCGATTAAAATAGAAAGAGGTATATGGTGAAAACTATTTTTGTGGATGGGTATAATGTGGTAAATAGCTGGCCTAATTTAAAGCAAAAAAAAGATTTTAGCTTCGAAGGTGCAAGACAAACATTGATAGATAAGCTGCATAATTATGGTGTTTTTAATGCCTGTAAAATAATATTAGTATTTGATGCACATAAAGTTATAGGTAGTATAGAAAAAAAAGAAGAAGTAAACAAAAATATTTCTGTGGTTTTTACAAAAGATGGAGAAACAGCGGATAGTTATATTGAAAAAAAAGTAAATTCATTAGGAAGAAAACATGAAATAGTAGTAGTTACTTCAGATAACTTAGAGCAACAAATTGTTTTCCAGCGAGGTGCAGTTAGAATGTCATCCTTGGAATTTTATAATGAGGTACTCGATATAGAAAAATCTATAAAGCTTAAAAGTGATAAAAATAAAAGTACACAAAAAAATAGCATAAGTGATAATATAGATGACAATATAGTGAAAATATTAGAAGAAATTAGAAGAGGCAAGTAAATTCAGTTGACTAACTTATTTTTACTAGAGTATAATTGACTAAATGAGTAGTCGGTTGAATGCAGAAGAGAGTTGAGAGTGAGTAGTTGAAAAATTTTTTAGATTTCAGAGATAAATCAGATGAAGAAATTGTTGCACAAACTAAAAGTGGGAATAACAGAGCGCAGGAATATTTAATTTCAAAATATGAAAACTTTGTAAAAGCCAAGGCTAAATCATACTTTTTAATCGGAGCTGACAAGGAAGATATTTATCAAGAGGGTATGATAGGTTTATATAAAGCTATCAGAGACTTTAATCCAGAAAAATCAACATCATTTAAATCTTTTGCAGAAATATGTGTAATTAGACAAATCATAACTGCAATAAAAACGGCTACTAGGCAAAAACATATTCCATTAAATACATATATTTCTTTAAACAAACCAATATATGAAGAAGAATCTGAGAGAACTCTTTTAGATGTACTAGCAGGGCTGAAAATTACAGATCCGGAAGAATTAATGATAAGCAAAGAACAAATAGATTATATTGAAGAAAAAATATCCGAGGTATTATCTGGCTTAGAATTAGAAGTTCTCACATCATACTTAGATGGTAAATCATATCAAGAGATTGCAAGTGATTTAGAGAGACACTCAAAGTCTATTGATAATGCATTGCAAAGAGTAAAAAGGAAATTAGAGAAATGCCTAGATTTAAAGTGATAATTTGTATTGACAAATAAAAAAAATGATAGTAAAATTTATAATTGGTATATCAAAGAACATAAAGATTTTTGAACGCTCACATAGCTCAGTCGGTAGAGCGTCACCTTGGTAAGGTGGAGGTCGTCGGTTCAATCCCGATTGTGAGCTCCAAATAATAAAAATAAAACACACTAGGCAAAGTTTATTAGAAGATAATAAGGGAGGAAAATTATAATGGCAAAAGCAAAGTATGAAAGAACCAAACCACATGTTAATATTGGAACAATAGGTCACGTAGATCACGGTAAGACAACATTAAC
>JAKBFR010000146.1 GCA_021837545.1 Bacillota bacterium
TTTCCATTTTGTGCATATTCTAATATAATATTATCACTTGCTTTTACTTCTGTTTCAAGAGTTGCTTTTTGCCCATTAATGGTAATTTTAGCATTAGTTCCATATTCACCAAAAACAATTCTTTTACATCCATTATAATTAAATCTAACACTTTTTCCATTTTTGCTTATTAATAATGAAGGATTTATTCCAGCTTGAAGTAATACATCCATTATAGTATGTTTATGTGAATTAAATAAACTAATTGGATCATTATTTAAAATCACATCAATAAAATCATTACCTAAACTTCTTATTGCAGTTAAAGCTATTCCAAGAACAGTTACTCCAGCTGAACCTAATGCATTATCCGAAATACATTCTGTAACTGCTTGTCTATCTTTAATAGCAATTCTTTGAGGTTGCAATTTCAACTTTTCTGCAATTGTTTCTAAAATACCTGGTGTGTGTGCTCCACCGCCTACTAAAAACACAGCACTAGGAGCTTTGTCACCATTTAATTCTAAAATCTTCTTAGATATTTCTTCTGATACTTTATTAACTATAGTTCTAACTAATTTAAATACACTATCTGATAATATTGTGTTTTCCATTCCCAAAACATCAGTATATGTTACTTCTTTTTCTTTTCCAATGGATCTTTTTATATTTTCAGCAGTATTAAAGTCAACCAAATATTCTTGAACAATAGCTTCTGTAATTTCATCTCCTGCCATTGGAACCATTCCATAAGCTGAAATACTTTCTTTATAGCTTATTGCTATATCTGATGTGCCCGCCCCAATATCTACTAATGCAATATTTAAAAGTCTTAAATTCCTTGGTATTGCAGCTTCCATTGCTGCTATTGGTTCTAATGTTAAATTTACAACTTTTAAATTAACCTTATTCATTACTGAATAAAGAGAGTCAATTACAGACCTTGGCAAAAATGTCGCAATAACTTCTGCTCCAATATTTTGACCCTTATGCCCAATTAAATTAGATATTAAAAAGCCATTTAAATAAAAACTTTTCACTGAATAACCAACGCAGTATAATTTTCCTTCAGTTGTAGCCGCTATTTCTTCCTCTGCTTTTTTTACAGCACTTAATTCAAGACTTCGTATAATTTCTTTATCCACTTCTTCCTCTTCATTAAGTTCAATATCTGCTTTTACATCAACTGTTCTTAAAAATCTACCTGCTGCTGCAATAGATACTTCATTTAATTGTATTTGAAGTTTTTCTTCAAGATAAGCTTTAACTTTTTGAACAACTGATGCAACTAGCGTAATATCATGTATTTGTCCATCTATCATGGCTCTTTCTTCATGTTCCAAGTATTTCTCACATACTACGTGGAACTTCTTATCCTTTATTACACCTACTGTTCCTATAATTGATCTTGTCCCTATATCTAAGGCAAAAATTATATCTTTTTGATTAAATCTTTTTAATTCCATATCAACACAACCTTTATTGCTTTATTTATATCCTTTTGTTATTTTTTTGATATGCCTAAATCTACTATAAATTATATATTATATACCAACTTCATACAATGACCTAAAGGACTTGTTTACACTTTTTTCTATAAAGTTCAACTAAATTCAAGCATAATTTTATATTCTACGTAATTTAGTTAAACTTGTGGTTTAATGATTATCTTACCTATAACAACAAAATATGCGATAATTTTAACTTATTTACTTATTGTCCTTCCTCTGCTAAAATGATAGGGTAATGATAGATGAGCGTTTAGCTATACTAATATATTTAACTACTGACACTTATATGAAACCTGTAAAAATTATTTACGGCACTATAATACTAATTTGTTATTCTCTTGAATGTGCCTAAAACTTAAAAAGGTGGGGTAATATGCAAAATAGATCTAATACATCTTTATTAAAAAATACATATTTAGATGCTTATCATGCCGTAGAGGCTTGTTTAATACAGCATAATTTTGGTCTTTTATTATCAAGAAAAGTAGAAAAGCAAGTTTTTGATATTATGATTACAGCTCAAAATCAAAAAGTTCCAGTAAAAAAACTAGAATGTCATAAAGATTTAAATCAATTTTGTGATGATTTAATAAATGAATATAATAAATCAATTTCTATTATGCAACAAATTATTGAAGGAATATTTACTTTTTCATTACTCGTTTTCTTTTTCACTTTACTAGATGTAATATTTGAAAAAGGAGTATTAAAAAGTACATTATTAACTTGTTTATTAATCTTCATAGGGTATTTTATTTCAAATACAATTTTAAGATTTAAAAAAAGCGTTAATTCTAAAATACGACCCCTTTTGATTTTCGGAATTGTACTAATCCCGTTTGTGTTAATGTCTTTCTTAAAAAGCAAATTTGATTTATTAACTACTACCTTATCATTTCCTAATAGCCTATTTTTAGTTCTATTAACTTGTGGAATTTCTGTAGTTTTTTACTTAATACTTTCAAAAAAATATGATTTATTTATATTTTTAAAAAGTAATTAATTTTACCTAAAATATTTAAATACTAATAAATAACACCCAATTTTCAATTGATACTGAAAATTGGGTGTTATTCATTATTTAATAATACTTGATTTCTATTCTTTATGTATCTAAAGCATAGATATATGCAATAAAAAGATAGCAGATATGTTTATATATAAAAACTATCTGCCATCTTTATTTTTAGCTTTAAATTTTGGGTTTAAAAACGCCTACCAGTATATATCTGAAAATTCAATATCTACTGTTTCAGTACTATTTTTTTCATAAAGTATATGTTTTCCCATGTCTAAGGACAGTTTGTCGTCTTCACTGGCAAGAGGAAATATCACTAAAAATTCAGTTCCCTCATTAAGTTTACTTTTACAAGTTATAGTGCCCCCTTGGATTTCCACAAGAGATTTTACAATAGATAGACCTATACCGCTACCTTCATTTTTCCTAGATAAACTTGTGTCAACTTTTTTGAATCTCTCAAAAATTTTTTTCTGCATTTCTTCAGGTATACCTATTCCATCATCTTTTACACTAATAACCACGTTATGTGGATCTGTTTTATAGATATAAACCTTAATATTACCATTTTCTTTTCCATACTTCACTGAGTTAGATAACAGATTTAACATTATTCTTTCAATTAGATTAGCATCAAATTTGAAATATAATTCTTCCATTTCTGTGTCAAAGACTAAATTTATTTTCTTATTTTCTGCATAAGTTGTAATTGACAAGGTTGTATTTTCAATTACGTTTATAATATTTTCAACTATGAATAATGGTTTAAAAAAACCAGCTTCTATTCTGGATAAGTCAATAATATTGTTAACTAATCTTATTAATCTTAAACAGTTTTGTTTAATTATTTTATTATACTTTGTAATATCATCTAGGGTTAAAGTATCATAATATTTCATTTCCATTTGCAAAACAGAATAAATAACATTTAATGGAGTTCTTAACTCATGAGATATATTTGTAAAGAATTCATTTCTTTCTTCTAATAAATGATGTTCATTAATTACTTCTTTCTTATTATAATCAATGCAGTTAGACCATACATTCAATCCGTTATGAATACATTTAGCCATAGTTTTACAAGAGCCGTAGCCGCATGCTGAACAGTTAATATTTCTCGACTCTTCACTTAGCTTGTTCATTTTAATAAATATTTCATCATATTGTTTATCAGAAGGTTCGATTATATCATCAACAATAATATTTTTGTTATATGATCTTTTAAAATCTTGAAGTTTTAAATTTTTATCCAAATAATTATGTAACCAATTAAATTTCTTCCGAATTAACTTTCCGCCTTTGTCTGTTTTTTTTATCTTCTTTAATTTATCGAATTTATAATCAACTTCATCTATAGTAGTAGAATTTGCATACTTATTACAGGTTCCTGTACCAAAATTACAACCATAAGAACAATTAAGAATATCTACAACTAAGGGTATTTGTTTGTTGTTTTTTAAATTGTTATTATAGTCTTCAAGGTATTTATACGCATTGTGTGGACCGTTTATTTGTCTTATCCACGCATCTTTTATATGTAGCTCAATATTTTCCTTCAATCCTCCTGGTCTGCTGAAAAGAAATCCTAAACTACAACCTATATCATCAAATTCACTTTCCTCATATTGTGATATATCAATATGGTTAGCTTCCAAATATTCTGTAAGTTTTTTAAAGGTTACATTGTATTTTATATAACCATAAGTATTTTTATCATTAATTTCATCTGCTTTTGCCACACATGGAGATAGAAACGCAATATCATCATCTATATTCGCATATTTTTTCATATAAATAGCTGTACACATCATTGGACTATGTACAGGTGCAAGTTTATCAATTAATTCTGGTTGATATTTTTGTATATAATTAACAATTGGAGGACATGGTTGTGCTATCATGGTATTTAAATTATCTTTTTTCATGGCTCTTAAATATGCCCAAACAGTTATATCAGCACCAAAAGATACATCATAAATAAGGTTTACCCCTAGATTTTTTAAGTAACCTAATAATTTTTTACATTCGTCAAAATTTACTATAAGAGATGGTGCAGCAATTATTGATATTTTCTTTCCATTGCATAAATCTTGAAAAAATCTTTCTGTATCATCTTTGAAGTCTCTAGCATTATGATCACAAACTTTAATACATTTTCCACAATGAATGCATTTTTCAGTATTTATTTTTATTTTGTTATTTCCATCAACAAGGTAAACAATGTTAGCACCAGTAACTGGACAATTAGTGAGGCATTTATTACAGCCTACGCACTTTTCCTCATTTAAGTATATTTGTTCTACAAAGTTGTACATTTATAATTCCTCCTAAAAGCTAGTGAGTTTTATCCGATAGCTAGCATCCGTAACACTCCCACTTATTTGAAACTCCTCTTCCTAAAGTCAGAGGAGTAAGCGATTCACACTAAATCATTTTTTATGAGGCTAACTTCCTTAGGTCGTTAGCTAAGTTCAAGAAGCCAAATCTAAGATTTGGACTTTCACTTATCTGCTTAAGTGGGAGATAACGGCTGCACACTCCTGGATAAGTTCAACTAAGATTCAGATGGGGATCAAACCCCACCTGAATCAAGTTTCACTTGATTTGGAGTTACTAGAAATGCTTGTCTACACTTAACAAAAACTACTTTGCAATATTTACTGTGTTTTCTATACATAGCTATCTTTACTCTCCTTAAAGGTATATTTCTATTTTAATAATGGCATTTTCTTGCCATTTAGTACTAATTATAACCATAAGTATATCACTTATGGTTATAAAATGAAAATAATTTGAAATATCTTGAAACTCCCCTTTTCTGTTTCTTTAGGAAAATAAATAAAGTTCGTCTATTGATTTTGTTAATCCAACATTAAATTATTATTATTATTTCCAGTACTATTTTTATTGCTCCAATCATTATGAAGTAAACATTTCCTTTTCCTTTATCACCTTGCCTTAGCCATAAATTTAAACTTTTATAATATGATTAGACCACAAAAAGCTGACAAATATTATCCAATTAGAATTTAATGATATAATAGTACTATAAAATTAAAAGTATGAGGAGAATTACTA
>JAKBFR010000024.1 GCA_021837545.1 Bacillota bacterium
GATCTATAATTGGAATTGATGAGTATTTAGCTAATTTTTCAGCTTCTTCTTGAGAAAATGTTCTAATCATTATACCTTGTATAAATCTTGAAAGAACTCTTGCAGTATCTTCAATTGGCTCACCTCTACCAATTTGCAAGTCCCTATCACTTAGGAATAATGAATTTCCACCTAACTGATACATACCAGCTTCAAAAGAAACTCTAGTTCTAGTAGATGATTTTTCAAATATCATGCCTAAGCTTTTTCCCTTTAAGTGATGGTGTTCTATACCATGCTTTTGTTCATATTTCAATTGATCTGCTAAATTTAAAATATCTAAAATTTCTTCTTTAGAAAGATCATCCATTTTCAATAAATCTTTTTTCATATATAAGCCCCCGAACAATGCGCAATGCACAATGCACAATGGACAATTAAGGAAGAAGGTTCAAAGAAACTTCTTGAATATTAAAGGATGTATTCCTTAATTGTTAATTGCTAATTGTAAATTGTTCATTAATAATTTATTATTCTATATTAGATAATATTTCAAGAATAATATCTATTCCTATCTTTAATTCTTTTTTAGTTATAACAAGTGGTGGAAGAAGTCTTACAATCTCTTTTCCAGCTGTTAATACTAATAATCCCTTTTTTATAGCTTCTTTTTGAACTAATGCTGAATCACATTTTACTTTTATTCCAATCATTAATCCCATACCACGTACATCTACAATTTGAGGATTTTTAGATTCTTCTAAAAGTTCTTTTACGTAAGCACCTCTTTTAGCTATCTTTTCAAAATACTTTTCATTGCAAAGTTCATCAAGAACAACTGAAGCACCAGCACATATAACTGGATTAGCTCCAAAGGTTGAACCGTGATCACCTGGTTTAAATACGTCATCTAATTTAGAAGAGCATAGGAAACCCCCTATAGGAAGCCCAGCTCCAAGGCCTTTAGCTACAGTAACTATATCAGCTTCTACATCGAAATTATTGTATCCAAACATTTTACCAGTTCTAGCTATACCACATTGAACTTCATCAAAGATAACAAGTACATCTTTTTCATCACATATTTTAACTACTTCTTGTACAAATTTCTTATCTAGTGGAATTACGCCACCTTCTCCTTGAATTGCTTCAAGCATTATAGCACAAACTTCATCTGTAAGTTTTGCTTTAAAATCTTCTAAATCATTTGCTTTTACATAATCAAAACCTTCAGTGAAAGGGAAGAAGTATTTATGGAATTTTTCTTGTCCAGTTGCTTTTAAAGTAGTTATTGTTCTACCATGAAAAGATTGCATCAAAGTAAGAACTGTACTTCTTCCAGAACCATATTTGTCGTAGCTGTATTTTCTAGCTAATTTAATAGCACCTTCATTAGCTTCAGCGCCAGAATTACCAAAAAATATTTTACTCATCTTAGCTTTTTCAGTTAATTCCTTAGAAAGTTTTACACTTGGCTCAGTGTAAAACATATTTGAGCAATGAACAAGAGTTTTTAATTGCTTACTAGTAGCTTTAATCCATTTTTCATGACCATATCCTAAACTACTAACACCAATACCACTAGTAAAATCTAAATATTTATTTTCATCTGAATCATAAAGATAAACACCTTCACCACGAGTGATTACAGGATCTAAGCGACCATAGCTATTTACAATATGTCCTTTTGCTTCATTAAAATCATATGACATAAAATTACCTCCCATATATAATAATATAAATTCACAATTTACAATGCACAACGAAGGAATAAAACTCAAAGAGAAAGTTCGCGGAGCAAATATGAAAGTTGGACTCTTACTTTTCCTATGGAGTTTGAAAAAAACATATATTTCATATTTAATTGTGCATTGATTAGTAGATCATTGTTCCAATTCCTTCAGGTGAGAACAACTCTAAAAGAATAGAATGAGGAATACGTCCATCAATAATAAGTGCTCTTTCAACGCCCATTCTGATTGCTTCAACGCAACAGTTAATTTTAGGAATCATACCACCTTTAATTACTCCTTCTAAGCATAACTTAGGAATTTGATGTATTCTCAAAACACTAAGCAATGAAGATGGGTCTTTTGGATCCATAAGAACACCAGGTACATCAGTAAGCAACATTAATTTTTCAGCTTTTAGTGCAGCTGCAATTTTAGATGCACATATATCTGCATTGATGTTATATGGTTTGTTATCTTCTTCACCTAAAGCAATGCTTCCAACAACTGGAATGTAACCTGAATTTATAGCCATTTTTATAACTTCAGTATTAACCTTAGTTATTTCACCTACATAACCTAAATCAACATCAGTTTTTAATTTTTTAGCTTTAAGAAGAGAACCATCCATTCCGCATAAACCAATAGCCTTGCCACCAAATTTCTCTATAAGAGAAACTAAGTTTTTATTTACTTTTCCACCAAGAACCATTTGAACTATATCAATAGTACTTTCACCAGTATATCTTAGGCCATTAATAAATTCGCTTTTTTCACCTAATCTATTTAAAAAATCTGAAATATCAGGTCCGCCACCATGGACAACAACTGGTTCAATACCAACACATTTCATTAAGATAATATCATTTATAACTGTCTCACGAAGTTCTTCGCTTATCATTGCATTTCCGCCATATTTTACTACTATTATTTTACCATAGTAACGTTGAATGTAAGGCAATGCATGAACTAAGACCTCCGCTCTTTCATTAGTATTCAACTTAAAACCCCTCCCTAGAATTAACTTCTATAATCTCCGTTAATCTTTACATATTCATAACTTAGATCACAACCCCAAACATAAGCATTATAGTCACCTAAGAATAAATTAACTTTAATAATAATTTCATTTTCATTTAGAATTTTCTTAGCTTTATCTTCATCAAAAGGTAAAGAACTACCTGCTTCACAAACTTTTATAGTGCCAGCATGACTTTCAAAGGAAACATCAACTTTTTCAGGATCAAAATCAATTGTTGTATATCCTAGAGCACAAAGAATTCTTCCCCAGTTTGCATCGCTACCAAACATTGCAGTTTTTACTAAACTAGAATTAATAACACTTTTACCTAAAACAACAGCATCATCTTCAGTATTAGCACCAATTATTTGACATTCTAATAATTTTGTAGCACCTTCACCATCTTTAGCGATATTTTTAGCCATAATTGTATTTAATTCTGTAAGAACTTTAAGAAAAGCATCATAATTTTCATCTTTTTCAGTTATAGTAGGATTTTCAGCTAAGCCATTAGCTAAAATTAATATCATGTCATTAGTACTTGTATCGCCATCAACACTTACCCTGTTGTAAGTTAATTTAACACTACATTTTAATGCTTCATGTAGTAGTTGTGGAGAAATGGAAAGGTCAGTTGTAATGAAAGAAAGCATTGTTCCCATATTTGGTTCAATCATACCAGAACCTTTTGCCATTGAACCTATAGTGACTTTTTTATCTCCTATATAAAATTCCAATGCTAATTGCTTTTTAAATGTATCAGTTGTCATAATAGCTGAAGATGCATCATCAAAGCCTTGTTTTGACAACTTTTCAGTAAGTAGCGGAATACCATCTTTAATAGCATCTATATTCAGAGGAACCCCAATTACTCCTGTAGACGCAACTAAAACATCATCTGTTTTTAGCTGCAATTCTTTAGCTTGCAACGAAGCCATCTTTTTTGCTTTATTTAATCCATCATCACCATTACAAGTATTTGCATTACCACTATTTATAATTATTGCTTGTGCTTTTTTGTTAGTTAAATGCTCTTTTGTAATGTAGATAGGAGCACCTTTAACTTTGTTTTTAGTGTACATTCCAGCAGCTGCTGCTGGTACTTCAGAATAGATTAAAGCTAAATCCTTTTGCAAATTACTTTTCTTTAATCCACAATAAATACCTGAAGCTAAAAAGCCATTAGGAGATGTAACTCCACCATCTATATATTTTATATTCAAATTTAGTCCCCCTTTAATTCAGTTGGCAGTTAACAGTTAACAGTTAACTGTTTAAGAAACAAACTCCTAAGACAGTTGTAAAATAGGAAATTAGACTGTTAACTAATTATTTACTACGATTTTATTGCATTACCTTATTGCTTTTTGTTATTTTTAATATAGGACTTAGAATTTTACATAATTTTCATTGATCTATTAACTGATTAAAACGCTGGTGCAATCAAATTTAAGCCATCTGTTTCATTAAAACCTAAAATAATATTCATGTTTTGAATCGCTTGTCCAGCAGCACCTTTAATCATATTATCTATTGCACTTACAACTATGATTTGATCTTGTCTATGATTTAAATGTAATGAGATAAAACAATCATTTGTTAATCTTACATTTTTTATTGAAGCAGTTTCTCCAAGTGGTAAGATGTTAACGAAAGGTTCATTTTTATAACAATCTACATATAATTTATGAATTTCTTCAAGATTTACTTTATCCTTAGGAGTACAATAAATAGTTGAAAGTATACCTCTATTTATTGGAAGTAAATGAGGAGTAAAAGTTACACTAACTTTATTATCTGACATTGCAGATAATGTTTCTTCAATTTCAGGTGTATGTCTATGGCCTCCAATGTTATATGGAGCAAAGGTTTCATTTTCTTCTGGGAAATGGGTATTTAAACTTAATCCTCTTCCAGCACCTGTAGTTCCAGACTTAGAATCACAAATAATTCCATCTGATTTTATTAATGAATTTTTAAGTAATGGCATTAATCCTAGTTCTATAGTTGTTGGATAGCAGCCAGGATTAGCAATTAATGAACATTCTTTAATTTTTTCTCTATTTAATTCTGGAAGTCCATAAACACTGTTAATATGTATTTCTGGTTGTGTAAATTTCTTACCATACCATTCTTCATATTCAGCTTCATTAGATAATCTGAAATCTGCCCCCATATCAATACAAATCTTTTTATTATCAATTGCTTTTTTTGCGATATCTTCACTTAATCCATGAGGAAGGGCAGTGAAGATTACATCACATTTTTCAATAACTTCATCTGAAGATTCGCAAATTAAATCTGTTTTATTTAAAAAATTTTTATATACGTTACTAATTTCTTGTCCTTTAAAAGAAACTGAACTTAAAGCAGTAACTTCAACTTTTGGATGAGATAATAGTAATCTTAAAAGTTCAGCACCGACATATCCCGTAGCACCTATTATTCCAATATTAACCATTTTAAAATTAGCCTCCTTAATTTATTAATAAATTATATTTCAATTGTCTATAAAATTTCATGCTGGAAACTTTATCCGATAGCTAAGTTCCATCAAGTCAGCACTTAGCTCCTGGACTAGGTGCCCCTTGAGGGTATAAGTTCAACTAAGATTCAGATGGGAATAAAAACCCACCTGAATCAAGTTTCACTTGATAGTTTAAATTTCATAGACAATTGAAACTTTTAATGTGTATTAAAGAAGAAACTTTAAATTTCTTCTTTAATACTTAGAATTATTATATTTCTTTAAATTCATTTATAAATTTTTCTAATGCTGCAATTTGCATTTTAACTGATTCAGTAGAAGGTCCACCAATAACTTTACGTTCTTCTACACAAGTTACTAAATCTATTGCATGATATACATCATTTTCAAAGATAGGAGAGAAGCCTTTAAGTTCTTCAAGTGTTAATTCTTCAATCATCTTGTTTCTTTTAATACATTCAAGAACTATTTCTCCAACTACTTCATGAGCATTTCTAAATGCCATACCTTTCTTTACTAAGTAATCAGCTACGTCAGTAGCATTTGTAAATCCAAGGCCCGCACCTTTTCTCATATTATCTTTTTTAACTTTCATAGTCTTAACCATTCCACAGAAAGTTTTAAGTGAAAGAGTAACAGTATCTAATCCATCAAAAAGAGCTTCCTTATCTTCTTGCATATCTTTGTTATAAGCAAGAGGAATTCCTTTCATAACAGTAAGGAGTGTCATAAGATCTCCATAAACTCTGCCAGTTTTTCCTCTAACTAATTCTGCAACGTCTGGATTTTTCTTTTGAGGCATTATACTGCTTCCAGTACTATAACCATCATCAAGTTCAACGAAACTAAATTCATTAGTACACCAAAGAATTATTTCTTCTGAAAATCTTGATAAATGCATCATTATCATTGAAAGACAAGCAAGTGTTTCAATAGCATAATCTCTATCAGATACAGAATCTAAACTATTTAATGTAACTTTTGAAAATCCAAGATCACGAGCAACAGCTTCTCTATCAATAGGGTAAGTAGAAGTTGCTAGTGCTCCAGAACCAAGAGGCATTTCATCAACTCTCTTGTAACAATCAGAAAGTCTTCCAAAATCTCTTTTAAGCATTTCAGCATAAGCTAAAATGTGATGAGCAAATGTAATTGGTTGAGCTTTTTGCATATGAGTATAACCAGGCATTATGGTATCTATATTTTCAGCAGCTTTTTCTAAAAGAACTTCTTCTAAAGCTATGATATCTTCTTTCATGGATACAATTGCCTTTTTTAAATATAATCTCAAATCTAAAGTTACTTGGTCATTTCTACTTCTTCCTGTATGAACCATCTTTCCATAGTCACCTATATAATATGTTAAAGTACCTTCAATAAAACTATGAATATCTTCAGATGTTTCATCAATTTCAATAGCACCGCTATCAAGCCTCTTTAGTATTTCAAGAAGGCCAGAAGTGATTTTATCACTAGCTTCTTTTGGAATTATATTTTGATTTCCAAGCATTGAAGCATGAGCAAGACTTCCTTCAATATCTTCTTTATACATTCTAGAATCAACATTTATAGAAGAATTAAAATCATTAACTAATTTGTCAGTGCCCTTTTTGAATCGTCCGCCCCAAAGTTTCATTATATTTCCTCTTTCTTGATCTTTTCTTGCATTTTAGCTCTTACAACTGATGGAAGACCAAATAGATTAATAAATCCAGCTGAATCCTTTTGATCATATACACCATCTTCTCCAAAAGTTGCATATTCTTCACTGTATAATGAGTATGGTGAAGTCATACCGGCATTGACAATATTTCCTTTGTATAGTTTTAATTTAACCTCTCCTGTAACTGTTTCTTGAGTTTTAGTAACAAATTCAGATAATGCTTCTCTAAGAGGAGTGAACCATTGTCCGTTATATACTATATCAGCAAATTTTAAAGCAATTTGTTCTTTATAATGTGAAGTTTCTTTATCTAAACAAAGTTCCTCTAAATCTTTATGAGCTCTGTAAAGGATAGTTCCACCTGGAGTTTCATAAACGCCTCTTGATTTCATACCAACAAGTCTGTTTTCTACCATATCAGTAAGACCAATAGCATTTTCTCCACCAACTTTATTTAATGCATCTAATAATTCAACGCTGTTCATTTTTTGTCCGTTTAAGCTAACTGCATTTCCTTTTTCAAAAGTTAAAGTGATATAAGTTGCTTCATTTGGAGCAGCTTCTAGTGTTTTACAAAGTTCTAAAATTGTATCATATTTAGGTTCATTTTCAGGGAATTCTAAATCTAAACCTTCATGACTTAAATGCCAAATGTTTTTATCTTTACTGTAGTTTGTTTCGCGGTTAATTTTTAATGGGATATTTTTAGATTCTGCATAATCTATTTCATCTTCTCTTGATTTAATATCCCAAATTCTCCATGGAGCAATTATTGGCATCTCTGGAGCAAATGTTTTAACTGCTAATTCAAATCTTACTTGGTCATTTCCTTTACCGGTACAACCATGACAAATTGCATCTGCGCCTTCAGCTTTAGCAATTTCAGCTAATCTTTTCCCGATTATTGGTCTAGCAAATGAAGTTCCTAGTAGATATTTTCCTTCATATATAGCACCAGCTTGAATAGTAGGGAAGATATAATCATCAACAAATTCTTGAGTTAAATCTTCGATGTATAATTTTGATGCTCCTGTTTTTAGAGCCTTTTCTTCTAAACCATCTAATTCGTCCTTTTGACCAACATTACCACAAACAGCTATTACTTCGCATCCATAATTATCTTTAAGCCATGGAATTATAATTGATGTATCTAGTCCTCCTGAATAAGCTAAAACTACCTTGTTATATTTTGTCATTTTAAAAGCCCTCCTCAAATATTAGACATACCAATTTACTATTTTTCAAATATGCCTTATGTAAAATATAAATTAATATAAATTTCTAAGTTAATGTGTTATTTATAATTATACATTCTAACAAAACAATAATCAAGTGGTATAAGTAATAATATTCATAAAAATACAAAGAATATACATAAAAACACAATGATTATGCACTAAATATTAATTTTTATGCATAAAATATTATATACACTAAAGTTATAAAGATGATGTATATTTATGAAACATGAAAATGTATGGAGATTAATAGATAATTTAAAATGAAAATATCTGTAAAATAATTATCCTAGTATATACAAGCATAATTATCCAGTAATTTTTTCTTTCATATGGCTAAAGTATATTTTCTAAATTTGGCATTTGTAACTTTCTTATATGATCAATATTATGTTTTAGTAAATGTAAGGATGTATGAGCTTCTGTTACATCTTCATGAATTATGTATGTAGATAATTTTACAGCCTCATTTAGTAAATTATCAAATTCTTGATGACTAAGATATATAGATGTTACCAAATTTTTCTCTTGAATGGAGTTTAACAATTCAAGAGACTTAGAATAGGCTTCTTCAAGCTCACCGCCTGTTATTTTAATTTCTATATCTTCAGCTTGCGTTTTAATATCATTACATAAATTGAGGATGGAATTATTTAAGAAACATACACATATCATAGTGAAGAGAAAGAGAAGTATTGATAATATTGCATTTCTCATTATGTTTTCTCCTTTTGATATTCATCAAAAAGCTGAAATTTAAATTTGCCTTCAGTGTCGTATAAAGCTATTAATACATGTTTTATTGATAAAATATTATGATTTTTAAGTAAATTAAGTATCCATTTTTCGTCTTTGTCTATGGACGTTAAAGAATTTTTATTTATTTTACCATCAGAAATTAATACCTTAGGCAATGCAACTTCAGCATTTTGGGTACTTTTTTCACAATTGCTTTTAGAGGAATTATAATCTACGGGCAATATAGACATCTGGCCATCATTTTCTAATATTGCATATTGAATTTCATCAAGATTAAAATAATTTGCAAGTCGTAATTCTTCTAATAATTCATCTATATTTAATTGTTGTTTTTTCAAAGTCGAATAATTAATTCTTCCTTTATGAACCAATATACAAGGTTCTCCATCAACAAACTTTCTTGTATATTGAAATTTCAATCCTATTTGGGTTAAAAGAGTTTTCAAAAATAATAGGGTTATTATAGGAATAATACCTTGTAATAATGGTAATCTTGAGTCTTGCATGGGTAAGGACGCTAAATCTGAAATCATAATTGTTATTACAAATTCATAAGGTTGAAGTTCACCAATTTGCCTTTTCCCCATTAATCTCATTGTGAGTACTACTAATAAGTATAAAATTGCAGTTCTAATTGATACTACAAACATAAAAAACCACCTCTAAAAATTAATATTTGCAATAATAAGATTAATATACAAAGAAAAAATAGTTTTATCATTTTTGGAAAACATGTATATAATATATTTGAAACTATTTAGATGGTTAAAATATAATAGAATCATCAAATTACCAAGAATAAACACAGTTTTAGTTTAGGATACCTATGTATTAAAAGGAAAGTTACTTTTAAATTATTACTAAGAATTTGAGGATACCTAAGATTTATAACTAATTTGAGAGGAAAGGTATTAAATTATATGATTAATAAAGGATTAGAATCAGAATGTAATACTATTAAAGCTAAAAGAGGAATAACGTTTTATAATTTAATTCTTGATAATTATAAAGATAAAGTTAAAGATGTTGCTATATGTAAGCTAAATGGAAAATATCATGAATTAACTGAAGTGATTGAAGATGATGGAGAAATAGAAATTATAGGTTTTGATACAGAATTGGGAATAAAAATTTATACTAGAACATTACAATTCATTTTTATTAAAATAGCTTTAGACTTATTTCCAAAATCTAAAATAACAATAGAACATGCTATAAGTAAGGCAATATATGGAGAAGTGCATAAAGAAATTCCTTTAAATAAAGATGATATTAATAAAATTAAAACAAGAATGCAGGATATAATAAATAAGGATGTACCAATAAACAGCGTTATAACATCAAAAGAAGAAGCAATAGAAATTTTTAAGGGTTACAAAATGGATGATAAAGTTAATCTTTTGAAGTACTGTAATATAAAAGATGTACAACTTTATGAACTTGAAGGAAGATACGATTATTTTTATGGGCCAATGGGTTATTCTACAGGCATAATAAAAATTTTTGATGTTTTTAATTATGGATCAGGATTTATTTTGCAAAGACCAGAAATAAAAAATTTAAATGTACTTCCTAAATTCAAGGAACAAAAGAGTTTAACTAAGATTTTTATAGAAGCACAAAAGTGGTTAAGTATATTAGGGATAGAAGATGTTGGAGCATTAAATGGAAAAGTGATTAATAATGAATTGAGAAATACAATAATGGTTTCAGAAGCTCTTCATGAAAAGAAGATAGTTAATATTGCAGATGATATTTCAAATAAAAAAGATGTGAAAATTATACTTATTGCAGGACCATCTTCTTCAGGAAAAACAACATTTGCCAATCGGTTAAGTATACAGCTTAAGGTAAATGGATTAATACCTATTCCATTATCACTTGACAATTATTTTTTTAATCGCATAGATACACCTAGAGATAAAAATGGTGATTATGATTATGAATCTATTAATGCATTAGATTTAAAATTATTAAACGAAAATTTAGAAAAGTTAATGAATGGGGAAAAGGTTGATTTACCAATTTATAATTTTAAAACTGGAGAAAAGGAATGGAATGATTATAAAGTGCAATTACCATTAAATGGAGTGTTAATACTTGAAGGAATTCATGGATTAAATCCAAATTTAATTTCAAGTGAATTGAATAGTAATGTATTTAAAATATATATATCAGCCTTAACTCAATTAAATATAGATAATCATAATAGAATTTCTACAACTGATGTAAGAAAAGTAAGACGAATAGTTAGAGATTCGTTATCAAGAGGATATCGAGCAGAGGAAACTTTGAAAATGTGGCAATCTATAAAAATTGGAGAAAAAAACAACATATTTGTTTATCAAGAGGAAGCAGATGTTACATTTAATTCTACATTGGTTTATGAACTTGGAGTATTAAAGCCATATGCATTAAAAGAATTAAATAAAATAACTGCTGAAAGTCCAGTATATTCAGAAGCTATAAGATTAAAGGCTTTCTTAAGTTTTTTTGAAAAAATTGATGTTGAGGAAGTACCTAAGAATTCTATTTTAAGAGAATTTATTGGTGGGTCAGCTTTCTATGAATATTAGATGAAAGTATTAGGTGACCATTGAGGGTATAAAGGAAAAATAATAACTAAATTGCAAGAAAAAATGACATCAATACATTTAGGTTGATGTCGTTTTTTGATTTTAAATAAGAAATGAATTAATAAATATTTAGTAGAAGTTATTATAAATGGTATGAAATGAGTATCAATAAACTTAATAATGGAATTTTTTTTTGAAAAAATCTAGTTGGATTATTATATTTATAATATGCATTAACTAAATATGTGTTATGATAATAATAATGGTATAGTCTACTTTTGCTACAATCTACTAGCAAATATTTCATTAGATTTAGGAATATTTTCTATGATGAGGAGAAACGCGTCTAAAGAAATTATAATCTGTCTTATATTTTTTCTATAATTGATGATTTAATAGCTATTATTATAATTTATATATTTTGTAATACTAATATACTGTAAAGTAAATATAACTAAAAAATTTATTTGGGGAGGTGCTCTAACTGAAAAATAATATAGAGCTTGAAGAGAAAATGTTAAAAATTCTTAGTCATAAGGCACAGGAAAATAATAAAATTAATGCTGAATTATTTGGTAAATATCAAGTTAAAAGGGGGCTTAGGGATATTGATGGGAGAGGCGTGCTTGTTGGCCTTACAGAAATTGGAGACGTACGTTCTTATATAGTTGAAGAAAATGAAATGGTTCCTATGCCTGGGAAATTATTTTATAGGGGATTTAACATTTCTGATATTGTTAATGGATTTCTGAAAAACGATTCTTTTGGATTTGAAGAGACGTGCTACTTGCTTTTATTTGGTAATCTTCCTACGGAACAGGAATTAAAGGAGTTTGAAGAACTCTTGTCAGTATATAGGAATTTACCTGGTGGTTTTGTGCGTGATATGATATTGAAAATGCCTAGTAAAGACATTATGAATTCAATGGCACGAAGTGTATTAGCGTTTTATAGTTTAGATGATTTAGCAGATGATACTTCTATAGAAAATGTATTAAGGCAATGCTTAATACTAATAGCATGTTTTCCATTGATGGCAGTTTATGGTTATCAAGCTTGTACTCATTACCATGACAACAATAGTTTGTTTATACACAGTCCACAACCTGAGTTAAGCACTGCTGAAAATATTCTTTATATGCTTAGACCGGATAACCAATATACAAAACTTGAAGCAACCCTTCTTGATCTTGCACTTGTTCTTCATGCAGAACACGGTGGAGGAAATAACTCAACCTTCGTCACACATGTTGTTACATCGTCTGGTTCAGATACATATTCAGTTATGGCTGCAGCTCTTGGTTCGCTAAAAGGTCCAAGGCATGGTGGTGCAAATATCAAAGTTGTGCAGATGTTTGAAGATATAAAACAAAACATCAAGGACTGGAAGGACGATAGAGAGGTTGAAGAATACCTTATGAAAATACTCAATAAGGAAGTCTTTGATGGTTCAGGACTGATTTATGGTATAGGTCATGCAGTTTATTCAATATCAGACCCCCGAGCTGTTATTTTCAAAGAACATGTTGAAAAGCTTGCAAAGGAAAAAGGATTTGAAAATGAATATAATTTGTATGCAAAAGTTGAAAAATTGGCACCTGAGGTAGTTGGCAAAGTACGTAAAATATACAAGGGTGTAAGTGCAAATGTGGATTTTTACTCAGCTTTTGTATATAGAATGCTTGATATACCTCCAGAATTATTTACTCCTATTTTCGCTATGTCAAGAATATCAGGGTGGAGCGCTCATCGTATTGAAGAAATTGTCAATGCGGGTAAAATAATTAGACCTGCATATAAGAATGTAGTTAAAAGGAAGAAATACGTTGATATTGATGAACGATGATGTTTATCTAATAGTGAACTATGAGATAAACATACTTCACATTATCTCAAGTTCAATATACATAGTCTCTTTGACTTCTTGTGAATAACTTTTTCATTATAGATAGCATGGAAGCATTAGAGTAGCTAGACATCGGATAAAGAATTTAATGAAAATAATTTGGAGAGTGAGTTTGATATATAGACTCACTCTTTTTAATTTAAAAAAGTAATTAAAATTAGTAAGTTATAATAGAAAATTAAATTATATGGTGATTTAATATATTAAATTTAGTGATGTTATGATTTAATATATATAAAATAAACAAATTAATGATATATTCATATATAAGAAAGAGGAGCGATAATGAAAGGAATTGGAGTTTTTGATATTTTAGGACCTATTATGATAGGTCCATCAAGTTCACATACAGCAGGTGCAGCTAGGCTTGGCAAAATTGCAATGAGTATAGCTGGTGGAGATATAGCAGAAGTGACATTTTTATTACATGGATCATTTGCTAAAACATATAAAGGTCATGGAACAGATAGGGCATTGATTGCTGGAATTCTAGGAATGGAACCAAGCGATGAAAGGCTTAGGAATTCTATGGAAATAGCAAAAGAAAAGAAGATTAAATTTTTATTTAAGGAAGCTGATTTAGGTGATGTTCATCCTAATACAGTGAAATTTATTATGAGAACAACAAATGATAAAAATTGTGAGGTTATGGGTTCTTCTATCGGTGGAGGAAATATTCAAATTATAGAGGTTAATGATAATGAAGTTGATTTTACTGGAATGTATGAAACCTTAATAGTAACTCATAAAGATGCTCCAGGGGTTATTAATAGTGTAACGAGTGTTCTTTATAGTGAAAATATAAATGTAGCTTTTATGAGGGTTTTTAGACATCATAAAGGTCAAGAAGCTACAATGATTTTTGAACTGGATAATAGGGTTAGTGATGAATTAATAGAAAAGATTAAGAATATTGAATTGCTACATAATGTAATCACAATAAGCCCAGCGGAAATCAGCTAACAGTTATCAATGAACAATTAACAGTTACTTGGTAAGATAGCTAAATTAATTATGCTGGAATTTAATATCTACAGTGAACAAAGACTAGTTAAGAAAGGTGGAATAGTTATTTATGATAGCAAAGACGGGCATAGAATTATTAGAAATATGTGAGAAATATAATATTACACTAAGTGAATATGCTATAAGATGCGAGGTAGAGGAAAAAGGATTAACAAGAGATGAAGTCATAGAAAAGATGAGAAAGAATTTAAAGGTTATGATTTCAGCAGCTAATGAGGGAATGGAAAAGGAAGTTTATTCAGTTAGCGGATTAATAGGAGGAGATGGCTTTAAGTTATATAATTATGCTAAACAAGGAAAAACTCTTACCGGTACTGTAACAAATATGGCAATGGCAATGGCACTTTCTTCATCAGAAGTTAATGCATCTATGGGAAAAATAGTTGCATGTCCAACCGCTGGTTCGTGTGGGATATTGCCAGCTGTAATTTTATCAGTAGGTAAAAAACTCGACTTAGATGAAGATGGACTTTTAAATGGATTATTTGCAGCAGCAGCTGTTGGAATTATTATTGGATTAAACGCTACATTATCAGGAGCAGAAGGTGGATGTCAAGCAGAATGTGGTTCAGCTTCAGCAATGGGGGCAGCAGCCGCTATTGAGATGATGGGAGGAACTCCTCAAATGAGTTTAGATGCAGCAGCTATAATATTTAAAAATGTGTTAGGACTTGTATGTGATCCTGTTGCAGGACTTGTGGAAATACCTTGTGCTAAGAGAAATGCCCAAGGGGCTATAACTGCATTATGTGCAGTTGATATGGTAATGGCTGGTGTAGCATCTAAAATTCCATTTGATGATACGGTAAGTGCGATGTATAAGGTAGGTAAAAGTTTACCATCAGCTCTTAGAGAAACAGCATTAGGGGGAGTGGCAACAACAAAAGAAGGGTTAAGACTTAAGGAAAAGGTTTTTGGAAAAGATAATAGATAGAATATAATAAATAGCAAGCATAATTTTTCAATGCTTGCTATTTATTCATTATCATACTTCTTTATATAGATTTATCTCTCCAGTGCCTATGCTAAGATCGGCTAACAAAGCAATTATTCTTGTAAAATGTTCGATAGACATCAAATAACTATACAAGTATTAATTTGTTGCTTAGATATATAAATTCGATATAATTAATTATAAGGTAAAAGTTAACTATGAGATAAATATTTTATATTAAAATTATCAATAGTAGATTTTATGAAAACTTAATAATGTAACATCCATATTTAAAAAATTGCAAGAAAGAGTATTATTCTCTTAATGGAAGGAAGAAAAATTGATGAATTTATTAGCAAGAGAACAAATTACTATTCTTATAGTAGATGATGAAAAAAGCATAGTTGATTTCATAAAAATGGGATTAGAAGCAGAAGGCTATACTGTATATTCCGCTTTTGATGGAAATGAAGCAATTGATTTAGCTCAAAAAATAAATCCTCATATAGTTATATTAGATATTATGCTACCAGGAATGGATGGGTATGAAGTATGCTCAAGGATTAAAAAATCAATAAAAACATCAATCCTTATGCTTACAGCAAGAGATGAAGTTGATGATAAAGTAAGAGGCTTAGATATTGGAGCAGATGACTATATGGCAAAGCCTTTTAGTTTTAAAGAACTTTTAGCACGAATTAATGCTAGAATAAGAAACAGTTTTCCAGAATTAGATGATGTAATTAATATTGGTGAGTTTACTATCGATGATGGAGCACATGAATTCACATATTGTGGAAAAGTATTAGATCTACCTCCTACTCAATATAATTTATTAAGATTTTTACTTATAAATAATGGAATAGTATTAAGTAAATCATTGATACTTGAAAAAGTTTGGGGATATGATTTTAATGGAGAAGAAAATATTGTTGAAGTATACATAAGATATCTACGGGATAAAATTGAAGATAAAGAACATAACATTATAAGAACTATACGTGGTGTTGGGTATAAAGTGGTGATACAATGAAAAATTCAAGGTATAGATTTAAAATAAAGAGCTTGAAATGGCAATTATTATTTCGTTTCTGCATGATACTAATTATTTTATTAAGCATAATGGGAATTTTTCAATATATAAGTATGAAAAAATATTTATATACAACTAAAGTACAAGTTTTACAGCAAAAGTTTCATAATGTGGATTTAAGATATTTGTCAGAAGAAGAACTGTTAGATAGTTCTAAACATGATTCAGTTAATATTTTGAATAACTTAAAAGATAAGAATATGAGTTTAGCCCTAATTGACAAAAATGGAGAACAAATAGTTGGAATAAATAATAAAGATTATATTAAAGAAGAAATTTATGATGGTGACATTGATAATGGGAAAGGTAGTGATGAAGATAGTAAACATAAAGTCATAATACCAATGCCAGTTCCAGTGCTTTCTGAGGAAAATTATATAAGTCTATTAAATGAAGATGGTAATTTGGAACACGATTATAAAGTTGTAAAAGATGAAAATAATAATTTACAATTAGTTGTGTGGAGAAAAGTTGGTGATATGTCATCACCATCAGGGTTATTACAATTAAGCACATCAGTAGACGACTGTGAGGCTATATTAAATCGTGAAATATATATGCATACAAGTCTTTCACTTTTAATCTTAATAATAGGGACAATTCTTGGAAGTACAATTTTTAAACGTACATTAAAGCCTCTATATAATATAACGGACACTGTTGAAAAAATAAATGTGACAGACTTAGATAAAAGATTGCCAGAACACAATGGGCAACTAGAAATTGATAGATTGTCTAAGTCTTTTAATATTATGTTCAAAAGAATAGAAGCATCATTTCAGAAGGAACAGGATATTAAAGATAAAATGAGACGGTTTGTGTCAGATGCTTCTCATGAACTAAGGACACCTTTAACTTCAATTCATGGTTTTGTAGAGGTTTTATTACGAGGAGCAGCAAAAAATGAAGGTCAACTGAATCTAGCATTAAACAGCATATTAACAGAAAGCGAAAGACTCACAAAACTAGTAAATGATCTTTTAATGTTAACTAAGTTAGAACAGCAACCCGTTGTGGAAATTAAAATAGAAAATATTAATGAATTAATAGAAGAAATTCATCCACAGATTAAAATTCTTTGTGAAAATAGAAAACTACAATTGGAATTAAAAGATAATATAATGGTTAATGTAAACAGAAATCAAATAAAACAAATTATTTTTAATCTAACTCAAAATGCTATATTCCATACAGATAAAAGTGAAGGTATTATAAAAATATCTACTGATGTGGAAAATTTAAAAGATGAAAATTTTGCAGTTTTAAAAATAATAGATAATGGGACTGGGATATCTGAAGAACATATTGATAAGATATATGATAGATTTTTCAGAAGTGAGTCACATAGATCAAGAGAACATGGTGGATATGGATTAGGTCTTTCTATAGTAAAATCTATAATAGATAGTAATCATGGTGAAATTTACGTAGAAAGTGTAGTAGGAGTTGGAACAACATTTTCTGTATATTTGAAATTAGCAAAATAATTTAAAGAGATTATCTGAATTCTATTATTGGATTAAAGATAAAAATTAAATTATATTAATCGAAATTTTTTTAAAATATAAACTAACTAGAAATAAAGGGTACTCTTTGTAGAGTGCCCTTTATTTTATAGCTTCTATGTTTCTCAGCAAATTCTCAGCTTGGGTTAAGGTAGTATTAAGACTACCTTGTTATAATTCAAATAATGAATTAATTAGTTGATGTATTTAGGGCATTCAACATATGCCAAGGAGGTATGATTTGACTATAAGTACAATGAGCATTGAATTATTAATAATCGCAATTATAGTAGGTTTAATTTTAATTTTTATATTTGTTACTGGACAATATGAAAGACCAGAAATAGTAAAGAGTAGTTATGCTCTTGGTACTATAATAAATTTTAAAATATCAGGCAGTAAAGGTCAAAAGGCAATTGAAGAAGCAATTGAAAAATTAAATGACATTGACGATAAGATGTCAGCATTTAAAGAAGAGAGTGATATATCAAAAATAAATTCTAAAGCTGGGGTTACTCCAGAAGCTGTAAGCAAAGATACTTATTCCGTAGTAAAAAAGGCTGTGGAGTATAGCAAAGTCTTAGAAGGAACTTTTGATCCAACAATAAGGCCTTTAGTAAAACTTTGGAATATAGGCACAGAGGAAGAGGCAATTCCTGAAAAATTTCAAATAGAGGAAACATTAAATCTTGTTAATTACAATGATGTGATCCTAAATGAAAGTAACAATTCAATAATGCTAAAGCATAAGAAACAAGCTCTAGATGTTGGAGGAATAGCTAAGGGATTTGCAGCAGATCAAGTGAGAGACATTTTTTATAAACATAATATTAAAAGTGCGCTAATTGATTTAGGAGGAAATATTTTTGCTCTTGGAAGTAAAGATGATGGAACTCCTTGGAAGGTTGGAATTCAAAATCCATTTAAGCCTAGAGGCGAATACATTGGAATTGTAAGTGTTAAAAATAAATCTGTAGTTACATCAGGTAATTATGAGAGGTATTTCAAAAAAGATGGAAAAATGTTTCATCATATAATTGATCCGAGTACTGGATATCCATCACAAAGTAAAATTATAAGTGCAACTATTATATCTGACAATTCAATTGATGGAGATGGATTATCAACTGGAGTTTATATTCTTGGTGTAGATAAAGCAATGAAAATTATAGAAGATATAGATGGTATTGATGCAATATTTATCACTGAAGATACGGATGTTTATATAACAAATGGTATTGATAAAGAGATTTTCACATTAACAGATGAGGGATTCTCAATTGTCAATTAGCAATGATCAATGTTTAATAAACAATACCAAAGTAGTAATAATAAAAATAATATGAGGTTAGAAAAGGAGTAATAAATTATGGCTAAGAAAATGAAGAAATCGCAGATTTTAAGACATTTTATACAATTAATTTTATTTATACTGTTACCTGGATTGTATGCAATGACTTTTAGTGAATTAAAAACAGTTTATCAAATGGTTATTGGAGGGAATTTTAACTTTATTCAAGCATTCCCAAGTTTAGTGGAATTTACAACTATTATGATTTTAACAATAATAATGGGAAGATGGTTTTGCGGATGGTTATGTGCTTTTGGAGCTTATAACGATTTAATATATGCTATTTCAAAAAAAATATTTAAGGTAAAATTTAGAGTTAATGAAAAAGTAGATGCAATTTTAAAATATACAAAATACGTAGTTTTAGCGTTTATAATAATTGTTTCTTGGACAATGGGAAGCAGTATTCTAGAAAGTGTAAGTCCATGGGATGCATTTGGGCAAATTACAGATTTATCTACTGTTATATCAAGTTTATTGATAGGATTAGTACTTTTAATATTAATTACAATAGGAGCAGCTTTCATTGAAAGATTCTTCTGTAGATATTTATGTCCTTTAGGAGCTGTATTTTCAATAATATCAAGAATTGGAATAACAAAAATTAATAAGCCTAAAGCTGATTGTGGTAAATGCAGAGCTTGTACAATGAACTGTTCAATGGGATTAAAGCTCTATAGAGTAAATGGTGCTCGTGGAGGCGATTGTATAAATTGCTTAAAATGTACGGAAGTATGTCCTAGAAATAATGCCAATGTAAATATACTTGGACAAGATTTAAATAAAGAGCTAGCTGGTTCTGTAGCAATGGCTACAATGTTAGGTGTTTATGGACTAACAAATTTTGGAGCAGATGCTTTAACTAACTCTGGCATAATTTCAAACCCTAGTGCAATTTCAACTAATGTAGCTTCAGATAGTTCAACATCAGATAACGCTTTACAAAAGTATAAAGACGGAACATATACAGGAAGTGGTCAAGGATTTAGAGGGGGAACAACTAAAGTTTCTGTTACCGTAGCTGATGGGAAAATAGCAAAGATAGAAACTTTATCAAATGGAGATACTTCACAGTATTTTGAAAGAGCTTCAGGAACTATAACAAAAGAAATACTTGCAAAACAATCAACTTCAGTAGATACGGTTTCAGGAGCTACTTTTAGTTCTAAAGGAATCATAAGTGCTGTTAAAGATGCATTAAATCAAGCATCTATTTCATCTTCCAACAATGATAATTCTAGCAATAATAGTGGAACTAAAGATGAAGCTGTAACTTCAAACACAGCAGAAGATACTAAGAATGCAACTTCAGATTCAAAAGTAGATCAAGGAAGCACAAGTTCTAATACATATTCTACTAGTACTTCTTCTAACAATAATACTAGCACTAAAAGTGATGCTACAACTTCAGCTCCAGTGGTGACACCTAAAACTACAACTTCAGATCCAAAAGCAACTCAAGGAACTACAAGCTCTAATCCAACAAGTAGTAATAAAGGTGCTTACAAAGATGGAACATATACAGGAAGTGGCCAAGGATTTAACGGCGGAACAACTAGAGTTTCTGTTACTGTAGCGGATGGTAAAATAACTAATATACAAACTTTATCAAATGGAGATATTCCACAATATTATAAAAGAGCTTCAGGAACTGTAATTAGTAATATTATTTCAAAGCAATCAGCTTCAGTTGACACAGTTTCAGGAGCTACATATAGCTCAAAAGGAATCATGAGTGCAGTAGCAAATGCTTTGAGTCAAGCAAAATAATAAAACTCTTTTAAATAGCTACTTTTCAATGAAGACATCTTCATTGAAAAGTAGCTATTCTTATATATTTTTTTATTTACATTGAATTAAATTAAGATGATTACATGATAACTAACACATTTATAGAAATTGTTAATATAATAATTGAAGGATTTATAATATAAACAGGAGTATGATATAAATGCCAAGCAAAAATAGAAATAATATAAGTCACAAGTCCATAATGGTACCAATAAATCGAATTAAAACAAAGAAAGAGACAATTTTAATTGAAGTTGAAAAAAATCAAGTTATAGGTGAATTTATTAATGAATTTGAAATAATAAAACCTGTGAAAAGGTATGGCAAATATTACGTACTAGTAAAGAACAAGTAAAAATATATACTTGACGTTTTAACCTTAATGTTATAATCTTTAGGGTATGAACGATGATTTTAGAATTGAATAACTAGGGGGGCTAATATTTTAGCTGAGATTGGAAAAATTGATTTCCTGACTCTTATAACCTGATTTGGCTAATACCAACGTAGGGAAGTATATTAATATTTGTGTATAGTTTTGAAGTATACATGTGCATATTTTATTGATGTATTCCTTAAGGAATACATTTTTTTTGCGTAAAAATAATTTAAGATGAGAGGATGATTTTATGTTTAGAGCATTGACAATTGCCGGGTCTGATACTTGTGGAGGTGCAGGAATTCAAGCTGATTTAAAATCTTTTTCAGCTAATGGAGTTTATGGAATGAGTGTTATTACAGCTGTAACGGTTCAAAATACTATGGGTGTTTTTGGAATTCAAGATATAAATCCAGAAATAATTGAGGCGCAAATTGATGTTATTTTTGAGGATATTAGAGTTGATGCTATTAAAATAGGAATGGTATCACAAATTCCATCTATTAAAGCAATATCAAAGGCTTTAAGAAAAATTGAAAAACTACCAGCAATAGTTTTAGATCCTGTTATGATTTCAAAAAGTGGATTTAATTTATTATCAAAGGATGCAAAAGATACTTTGATAAAAGAATTACTTCCATTAGCAACATTAATCACTCCAAATTTACCAGAAGCAGAAGAAATTTTAGGTATGGAAATAAAAACTTTAGATGATATGAAAGAAGCAGCTTTAAAGCTTATAAAAATGGGACCTAAAGCAGTTTTAGTTAAAGGTGGTCATTTAGAAGGTGCAGCTACTGATTTATTATTTGATGGAAAAGAATTTATAGTTTTAAAGCAAGAAAGAATAAATACTACTCATACTCATGGGACAGGATGTACTTTATCTTCTGCAATAGCTGCAAATTTAGCTAAAAATATGACTATGGAGGAAGCAGTGAGAGAAGGAAAGAAGTACATAACAGTTGCAATTGAACATGGATTTGATCTTGGAAAGGGTGTTGGTCCTACTAATCACTTTTATGAACTTTATAAAAAAGCTGGAATGATAATTGATTAAAAATGGCCGTTGATGCCATTTATGGTACCTTGTAGACAATAAACAATTTTGAGTTAAACTCTTTTAGAGTTTGTGTATTCCAACAAGAATTTTATATATTCTAAACCATAAATATTCTTCAGAATATTACCATATATATTCTGAAGAATACGCACGTATCAAGTGAAACTTGATTAAGGTGGGGTTTAATACCCAGCTGAATCCTAATTGAAATTATAACCTCAAGGGGTACCTCGTCTAGGGTCGAGCCACTGTTATCTCCCGCTTAAAGAAGAGGGAGTGTTACAGTGGATAGACATCAGATAAAAGAAGTACTCACAGATGAAAAAGTGTGTTAGCACAACCAAGAACTTTTTTACACAATTAAGAATTTTCACACATATAAAAAGCTAAAGTATTTATTCATTAATATTATACGATTAAGTTAAGGCATAATTGTATTTAAAATAGAATGTGAGGAGAGAATAAAAAATGAATTATAAAACACAAATGGAAGCAGCTAAAAAAGGTAGAGTTACTAAAGAAATGAAGGTAGTAGCTAAGAAAGAAAATATTTCGGAAGAAAAATTAATGAAGCTTGTAGCAGAAGGTAAGGTAGCTATTCCAGCTAATATTAATCATAAATCACTTAGTCCAGAAGGTATTGGGGATGGACTAAAAACTAAAATAAATGTAAACTTAGGTGTTTCAGGAGACTGTGTTGATTACACAAATGAAATGCAAAAAGTAAAGATGGCAATTGAGTTTGGTGCCGAAGCCATCATGGATTTAAGTAACTATGGGAAGACTCAAGAATTTAGAGAAAAACTTATTGAATATTCTCCAGCTATGATAGGTACAGTTCCAATGTATGATGCAATTGGATACCTTGAAAAAGACCTTTTAGATATAAAAGCAGAAGATTTTCTTCGCGTAGTTAGACAACATGCAAAAGCTGGAGTTGATTTTGTTACTATTCATGCTGGATTAAATAAAAGAACAGTTGAATTATTTAAAGAAGATAAGAGAAGATTAAATATTGTATCTCGTGGAGGTTCTTTATTATTTGCTTGGATGGAAATGACAGGAAATGAAAACCCATTCTATGAATATTATGATGAATTACTTGAAATACTTAGAGAATACGATGTTACAATAAGCCTTGGAGATGCAATGAGACCAGGATGTATTGATGACTCAACTGATGCAGGACAAATTACTGAACTTATTGAGTTAGGATTACTTACAAAGAGAGCTTGGGCAAAAGATGTTCAAGTTATGGTTGAAGGACCAGGACATATGGCTATGAATGAAATTGCAGCTAATATGCAAATTCAAAAAAGATTATGTCATGGAGCACCTTTTTATGTACTAGGGCCTTTAGTTACAGATATAGCACCAGGATATGATCATATAACATCAGCTATTGGTGGAGCTATTGCAGCAACAAATGGAGCAAACTTCCTTTGTTATGTAACACCAGCTGAACATTTAAGACTTCCAGATTTAGCAGATGTCAAGGAAGGAATTATAGCATCAAAAATAGCAGCTCATGCAGCAGATATAGCTAATGGACTTCCAGGGGCAAGAAACCAAGATAATGCAATGGCGGATGCTCGTCAAAAACTTGATTGGGAAGAAATGTTCAAAGTTGCTATTGATGGAGAAAAAGCTAGAACATATTTTGAAAGTTTACCACCAGAAGAAAAACATAGCTGCTCTATGTGTGGAAAAATGTGTGCAGTAAGAACAACTAATATGATTTTAAATGGTGAAAAAGTAGAACTACTTAATCCAATTAACAGTTAACAATTGAGGACGAAATTCCTATGGGATTTCTTCAATTATATTTAGAAGATACATGCTAATTTTTGAATTAAGACTATTGAGCATGTATTATTTCTGATATTATAATTAGAATGACAGAGAAAGTACATTTAATTGTTTTAGAAATTTAGAGTAATTATAGGCACTAAAATAATTTTTGATAAAAGAAAGGGGGCATTTAGTAGGGATTTTTCTTATTAATTAAGGCGGAATTCTTACTATGGTTTTTATGGAGAATAAAATAGTTTTAGAAATAGGGAAATTATTAGATGAGGTAAGAAATAAGAAACCACTTGTACATAATATAACGAATTATGTTACAGTTAATGACTGTGCCAATATATTACTTGCATTAGGGGCATCGCCAATTATGGCTGATGACATTAAAGAAGCAGCTGATATTACTAAAATTTCATCTGCACTTGTAATAAATATTGGTACATTAAATGAAAGAACAGTTGAATCTATGATTGTATCAGGAAAAAAGGCAAATGAATTAAATATTCCTGTTGTGTTTGATCCAGTAGGTGCAGGTGCATCAGAGTTTAGAAATGAAACTACAAAAAGAATATTAGAAGAAGTAAAAATAAATGTTTTACGTGGAAATATGTCCGAAATTAAGTTTATAAGTGGATTAGAATCTACTACTAAAGGCGTTGATGCCTCTGAAAATGATGCAAAAACTGGTAATGATGAAGCTATTAGCGTAGCTAAAAGTTTAGCTAACAAACTTAAATGTACTGTAGCAATTACAGGTGCAACTGATATTATATCTGATGGAGAAAGAATAGCTATATTAGAGAATGGGAATAAAATGTTATCAAATGTTACTGGAACAGGTTGCATGACAAGTGCATTAGTTGGAGGGTTTTGTGGTGCTGGTTCAGATTATTTTATAGGAGCTACTTCAGGTATTATGTCTATGGGTATTGCTGGCGAAATTGCTTTTGAAAAAGCTGGACAAATCGGAACTGGAAGTTTTCATATAGCAATTATAGATGCTATAAGCAATTTGAATTCTAAAATAATTAAAAATATGGCAAAAATTCAAGTGAAATAGAAATAATCAGAGCGTGTATCATTTATATATAGGTACACGCTTTATTATCTTTATAGATAGCCAGAACCTAAGTTATACTTATATGAGGAAGTAAATTATCAATGACCAATTGTCAATATTTGAAAAAATTCCAGAGGAATTTTTTCAAATTGAGCATTGAGCATTGAGCATTGAGCATTGAGCATTGAGCATTGAGCATTGAGCATTGAGCATTGAGCATTGAGCATTGAGCATTGAGCATTGAGCATTGAGCATTGAGCATTGTTTTAGTTATCTATAGTATGATTAGACCACAAAAAGCTGACAAATATTATCCAATTAGAATTTAATGATATAATAGTACTATAAAATTAAAAGTATGAGGAGAATTACTATGTTTTGCAAAAATAACCTTCA
>JAKBFR010000147.1 GCA_021837545.1 Bacillota bacterium
ATAGCAGGAAGTAAATTCGCCACCTTAATTTTACATACCCCAAGCATATTAAATCCAAGCCCTACAATTAAAAGACTACCAACTGCAGACATATTAGAAATTACAGTATCATTTAAAACTGTTGAAAGTCCCCCTGCAAGAAGTGTTATACTTCCTTGATAAACTAGTACTGCAATTGAAGACAACATTACTCCTATACCAAGAGATGATGCAAATATTATTGAAGATATTCCATCTAGTATGGATTTAGCAAAAAGAGTTGTGTGATTTCCTTGAAGTCCACTTTCAAGAGATCCAACTACTGCCATTGCTCCAACACAAAATAGTAGACTTGACGTTACAAAACCTTCTGATATAGATATGTTTTCATTTGATTTACTACTTTTTTTACTATTTATTTTTTTCTCTATCATATCCCCTAAATCATTCAATCTTTTATCAATATCTATTATTTCACCAATTAGCGCACCTACTGCTATACAAATTATAATTTGTAACGTATCATTTCCTTTAAGTGCTCCGGATATTCCTATGTATAATATACATAATGCTAGCCCATTCATTATAGTTGAACTAATCTTTTCAGTTAGCCTTTCTTTTACAATTAATCCTATTAAACATCCACCTATTATGGCTGCTGCGTTAACTATTGTTCCCAACATTTTTGCTCCCCCAATTTTTCTATTATGAAAAAAGATCCTCATACAATAATTTTCATCATTATACGAGAATCTTTTTATCGTAAGTTTACCTGAATCTAAGAATCACTTTATTCTGCGTCTTTTTTATCCTCTTTTGGAAGTATTCCAATTCCAAGTTCAATTAATTGTTTTTCATCAGTTACATTTGGTGCTTCGCTTAAATAGCAATATGCATTTTGGTTTTTAGGGAATGCAATAACGTCTCTTATATTTTCTGTTCCAGCTAAGAACATTATCATTCTATCTAAACCAAATGCTAAACCACCATGTGGTGGTGCTCCAAATTTTAATGCTTGTAATAAGAATCCAAAGTTTTTCCATGCATCTTCTTCAGTAAATCCAAGTGCTTTAAGCATTCTTTCTTGAAGGGCTGTATCGTGAATTCTTATAGATCCTCCACCTAATTCTTCCCCATTTAACACTAAATCATAAGCTTTAGAGCGTACTTTTCCTGGATCAGATTCAATAAAATCTAAATCTTCATCCATTGGTGCTGTAAATGGATGATGGCAAGCCATAAATCTTTCTTCTTCTTCACTATATTCAAATAATGGGAATTCAGTAACCCAAGTGAAATTAAATTCATTTTTATCTTTTACTAAGTCAAATTGTTTAGCTAATTCTAATCTTAAAGCTCCTAAGCTTTGTAATACTACTGAATTCTTATCTGCTACAATAAGAACCGCATCTCCATTTTCTGCATTCATAGTTTTTAGTATAGAATTTGTTATGTCATCAGTTAAGAATTTAGCTATTGATGATTTAACTCCATCTTCTTTAAGTTGAATCCAAGCAAGCCCCTTAGCTTTATAAGTTTTAATAAATTCACCTAATTTATCTAAAGGCTTTCTGCCAAGTTCTGCTCCACCTTTTAAGCATAATGCTCTAACAGATCCGCCATTTTCTATAGCATCTTTAAACATTGGTAACTCTAAATCACGAGCTTCTTCTGTTATATTAGTTATTTCCATGCCAAATCTTACATCTGGTTTATCTGATCCATATTTCTCCATAGCATCTTTAAATGTCATTCTTTTAATTGGAAGTTTAACATCAACGCCTGCAACTTCTTTAAATACATGAGCAATTAACCCTTCATTAACTTTCATTATGTCATCTTGCTCTACAAAGCTTAATTCCATATCCACTTGAGTAAATTCTGGTTGTCTATTAGCCCTTAAATCTTCATCTCTAAAACATTTAGCTATTTGATAATATTTATCAAATCCAGATACCATAAGCAGTTGTTTAAATAATTGTGGTGATTGTGGAAGAGCATAAAACATACCTGGATAATTTCTTGAAGGTACTATATAATCTCTAGCTCCTTCTGGTGTACTTCTATTTAATATTGGAGTTTCAACATCTAAAAAGTCATTAGCTTCTAAATAATCACGAATAGCTTTTGTTGTTTTACTTCTAATCATAAATATCTTTTGCATATCTGGTCTTCTTAAATCTAAATATCTATATTTCAATCTAATATTTTCAGCTGCATCTAAGTTTTCTTTAATATATATTGGTGGAGTTTCTGATTCTGAAAGAATCTTTATCTCTTCACACTTTAATTCAACAAAACCAGTTGGCATGTTTTCATTAATGCTTTCTCTTTTAACAACTTCTCCAATTACTGCTACGCAATATTCAGGTCTAACTGCTTTTGCTTTTTCAAAAGCTTCTCCATTGATTTCTTCACCGAAAACTACTTGCATTATTCCTGTTTTATCTCTTAAATCGATAAATTCAAGTCCTCCAAGTTTTCTATTTCTTTGAACCCATCCCATTAAAGTAATTTTTTCACCTATATGTTCTTCTCTAGGTTCTCCACACATCATTGTACGCTTTAATCCATTTAAAGATTCACCCATTACTAATTTCCTCCTAACAACTTACATCATTGATATTTTATTTTACTATTTTAGCTATTTCCTCTAAGTTTTCTAATGAAACCTCAAAAATTTCACCATCGCTCATTCTCTTTAAATTAATCTTTTTGCTTGTTAATTCATCTTCACCTAAGATAGTAGTAAATGCTACACCTAATTTATTTGCAAATTTCATTTCAGCCTTTATACTTCTACCCATATGGTTTGTTTCACATTTAACCCCTAAGTTTCTTAAGCTACTAGCTAATTTGAAAGCATATTTGCTTCCTTCATCACCTCTCGCTCCAATATATAAATCAAATAAGTTTTCTTTTGGTATTTCTATACCTTCTTTTTCTAAAGTCATAATTAATCTTTCGATTCCCATACCAAAACCAACTGCTGGCATATCAGGTCCACCAAGCTCTTCTATTAATTTATCATATCTTCCTCCACCACAAACAGTGAAATCTGAAGTTAATATTTCAAATATAGTCTTTGTATAATAATCTAATCCTCTAACTATGCCTGGATCTATTTCATAAGAAATCCCTAAAATATCTAAATATTCTTTGACCTTAGTAAAGTGAGTATCACATTCTTCGCACATATAATCTAAAATTATTGGTGCATTCTTTGTAATCTCATGACATTTTTTTTCCTTACAATCTAAAATTCTCATAGGATTTTTTTCAAATCTAGTTTTACAAAGATCACAAAGACCATCATAATTTTCCGCCAAAAATTTCTTTAAAGCTTCATTATACTTTGGTCTACAATTTGGGCAGCCCAAATTATTTATGTTTAAGCTTAAGCTCTTTAATCCTAATTTTTTCAAGGTATCCATGGCTACTGCTATAACTTCTGCATCCATTGAAGGTTCTTTAGATCCGAAAACTTCTAATCCACATTGATGAAATTGTCTAAGTCTTCCTTTTTGAACATTTTCATATCTAAAAGCTGGTGTTATATAATATAACTTTGTAGGTTGTGCTTCATTAAATAGTCTATTTTCTATAAAAGCCCTAACTACAGAAGCTGTTCCTTCTGGCTTTAATGTTATACTTCTATCACCTTTGTCATTGAAAGTATACATTTCTTTTTGAACTATATCAGTTGTATCCCCAACTCCTCTTAAAAATAAGTCTGTATGTTCGAACATTGGAGTTCTAACTTCTCTAATTCCATAAGTTTTAGCAACATCTCTAAATACGCTTTCTATATACTGCCACTTGTATGCATCTTGTGGTAACATATCTTTTGTACCTTTAGGTGCTTGCATTTCCATTGCCATTTTATTTCCTCCTTGTTAAATCAATTAACAGTTAACAATTGTTTTTTGATTTTTCTTACTTTATTTCCAATTGTAAATAAATTTAATAACTTATATAAAAAAATAAAATTTATTTGTATAAAGTATCTAATAATTCCTTTTTTCTTTCAATCATTTCATCAATTCTTGATACATACTCGTGAAGATCCTTTAAGTTTGGAAATCTCTCAAGTCTGTCTTCTTCTAAAAATATTACTTTACTTACAGCAGCTGCACCTAATGCAATTGTTGTTTGTTTTTCTTCAATCATTTGAATGTTATAAATACATTCTTTACCTTCTTTAGCATACCCTAAATTCTCCAAATTTCCAACCATATTTTTTTGTCTATACATATAATATGGTGAAAGACCTAAATTTTCCGCTAAAGTTCTGCTTTCTTCATACATTTTAATAATTTCTTCTTGAGATGTCATCTCTATACCTTTTTTAAGAATAAATTCTTCATACATCCTAGACCCTCTTTTTAGGGCTAATCCATGTACTGTAATACTATCTGGTTTTAATTTTATTAATTCATTTTTAGTATTTACCATATCTTCATGGGTTTCACCTGGAAGGCCTATTATTATATCCATATTAATATCATCAAAACCAAGCTCTCTTGCCATCTTAAACTTTTCTTTAATATCTTCTGAAGAATGAGTTCTTCCTATTAATTTTAAGGTTTTATCATTCATAGTCTGTGGATTAATACTTATTCTGTTTACTTTACAATCTTTCATAGTTTGTAATTTATTCTTAGTTAAAGTATCCGGTCTTCCACATTCAACTGTGAACTCTTTAACATTATTGTTTTTAATAAAACTATTATAGATTTCCGTCATTAACATCATGAATTCTTTATCATTAACTGCTGTTGGAGTACCTCCACCAAAGTATACAGATTCAATATTAAGTTTCTTTTCCTTAACATATCTACTAATACCTTTTATTTCCTTTATTAATGCTTCTAAATATGGCATTACCATTTTTTTATGAACACCTATAGGATTAGAAGTAAACGAACAATAAAGACATTTAGTTGGACAAAATGCCATTCCAATATAAATAGCAATATTATTTTTATCTTTATTTACTATTCTTTCTTCAGCTATTGCCACATCTATACATAACTTTGCTTTATCTTCGTGTGCTAAATATCTCTCTTTAAATATTTCTATAACTTCTTCTTCAGTATTTCCTTCTTTAATCAATTTTAATGCTATTTTAGACGGTCTAATTCCAATTAAAATTCCCCAAGGATATATATCATTTGTTATATCCTTTAGACACAGAAAAAGAAACCTTCTAAGAGAATTTTTAATATCTTCTCCTAAAGATTCTTCTTTGCAATAATCTTTATATTCAAATCTTAAAATTTCCTCATCAATATAAAAAATATAATCTGCTTCTTCTTTTTCTAAAAATTTAATTTCTTTCATTGGAAAATACACATTAAATAATTGATATACCTCATATCTAAACTTTAAATTATTTAAATTAATCTTAATTTCCATTATTGCTCCTTAAAAAATGTGTAAGACACATGAAATAAAATAACAAGTCAACGATGCGATGTATATTAACTTGTTTTT
>JAKBFR010000148.1 GCA_021837545.1 Bacillota bacterium
TGCTAAAGTTATAGTTTTTGAAGGTAACTTTTTACCACTCTCTATAGAAGCGATAGTCTGTCGTGTTATGCCAATCTTATCAGCAAATTGCTCTTGAGACCAGCCTACAGCCTTCCTATAGCTTTTCAAATTTTTACATAGCTCTAAAATTTCTTTTTCATCAACATTGTCAGCCATTTATATCACCTTTTTTATATAATATTACACCATATATAATACAAAAATCAATGTCTATTTAACAAAAATGTATTTTAAATTAACATTTTATCAAGAATATTTTCTTATTGGGGTAGTACCAGGGTTGCTACCGTGTACTGCAAACTAGATGTAATATAGTGGGTATTATAACTGAAAATGACTTGTTTTAAGGAATCATAAACGGTAGTTAATGTTAAATTGTTTTTGATTATAGTTTTGAGAACCATTTTACTGAGTTTAAAGGGCATATTTTTTATAAAATTACTGAATTTCAAATACCGTCGTTTTTGGGGTACGGCAACGATTCGTGTAAAAAACAGCCATAAGACAGTTATTACCATTTTAAACACCTAAAATAGCCACTTACAGAGGGTAGTGTCACAAAACTATGTATTTTATATTTTGTGACATCACAAAAGTGATAATAGGACTTATGTGATAGTATTTACAGGTAAATATTGTCATGTGGCTGTTTTAAACATTAATCGTTGCCGTACCCCTTTTTGAGATGTGCTACTTAGACCTAAATACACACAAAACCTAACCCAATTGGTTAACGTACTATAAATTAATTGAAATTACTTTGCAGTACACGGTAGGAACCCTGTCACTACCCCTATTAGAAAAGAAATGGAGCAGAGGAAAATAAATTACGCAGCAGCGCAACAAAAAAAAGGCTTTTGGGATAGACTTTTGGGTAAGTAGCTTCCGTTTTTTATTTCTATGTTATTTCATGTAACAACTTAAAAATAAGGTAGGATTTCGCTAAATAATAATTTAATGTATTAAAAGTGTCTCAAAAACGTTGATTTCGTGCTGTACTCCATATAGAGATATATAATATTATAGGACAAATTTAGGTAAAAAAATAAACTTCAGTTCATCATGCTCTGAAGTTTATTTTTTATATATGTTAGTTTTTGATAATTATTACGAAAGCCAAGATATTGTAACAGGTATCTTGTTAAGTACAGATGTTTGTTGACATAACCAAGCCCAATTATTAACTAATGTTGTAAATAAGCTGTCATAGTTGTTATCATATGCAAAATCAAAAGTATCAGTTATTTTGGTTGTACACATGTTATATATCGTACCTGGATTCGTATTAGTTACACTAATATTTACATTGTGAAGAGCATAAAATAAATCTGAATTATCACTTTTATTAAAAACTATTGATCCACTTAAAGAACTTTGTGATTTTGTATTGTACGGAGAACTTTTATAAGCAGATGTAGTTATAATTTTATCATGAAAAAGCGCACTATTGCCTAAAGCAGAGTTTTCAGTAAAAGCATAGTTATTAACTGAGCACTCTACTAATGAAGCCGCACAAGGATATCCAGCATTTCTTGCAATTTGTGCTGCAGCTAACCAAGCTTCTCCTATAGTTCCTGTAGAACTTGATGTAACTGCCTTTGTGCCACTTATGTTTGAGGTAGTCATATTTGTGTTATTAAATGATTTCTTAATATTGTCTATGTATTGATTAAGTTGTTCATTTGTCATACTTGAAAACTTATTATTGATATTAGTATTTAAAACTTTACTAGAAACCGAAGTATCAGTTAATTCATTGGCGAATGCTGTGGTTCCAATAAAAAAGCTTAAACAAGCTGATAGGGATAAACTTAATAATACTTTGAATTTTTTTTTCATAATACACCTCTTTTTCTATAAGAAAAATTATTTTTATTTTGACTTATCTTCAAATAATGGCCATTTTATGAAAATAATTACAATGAACAGTATATAATAAAAACCAAATTTTGTAAACAACGTTTTGGTTTTTATTATATACAAGTTAATTGCGAAAATGGACAAGGCAATCTAAGTAGTGTCATTTATTTTTAGAGTATTTTACGACATAAAAAAACCTAGGCATAAACACATAAGAATTGAAGTAATTGCAATAAGAGTTCCAAATAAAATAAGTGACATCATAGCTACTGGTGATAAATTTTTTCTATATACTATTCCTAATACAATCAATAAAAAGCCTATAATTAAAGCTACTAAAAAAAGTGAAAAATAAATTTTCATAAATGTCCTCCTTAAAACTAGTTATCTTAGTTTACATTAATTTACAAAATAATAATATCATTTAAAATTGTGTTTGCCAATTTAAATATATTAAGTATCAATACAAAGAACAAATTTTAGATAAGAATTTCGCTAAATGAAAATTTAGTGCTAAAGAAAAATAAACAAGGAATGAGGAACAGCAAGGCTTAAGGCCTAATCTATATGATTTCGCATTTCAAAAAAGTAAAACTGGGAGTTAAATTCCCAGTTTTTTTGCGTATTTTTCCCAATTTTGAGCTATATGCTAAGTTTTAGCACCAGGAGAAAAGCAGATTTGTTTGGTTGAAAACTATTCCAAAACATGAAATTAAATGATATTATTATATGAAAGCTATAAATGAGCGATTTTAATTCAATAAATTTCCAGTAATTAAAAAAAGAAAAACATTTATATAATCTCCTGTTATAATTAAGTCACGACACAAAACATAACTAAGGAGAAAAACATAAATGTTTAACAACTCAATTGTAACAAAATCATCGCCAATATACAAATTTTTAGTTGAATTACGTATAACTTTATATCTTACAACACCTCAAATTCACCATTTAATATTATTTATAAATTCTATGGTCTTAAAGGGTTATTGCGGAAAAATAACTGACGTTTCTGACTTTATGCCGGCTAGGCATAGAACTAATAATGGTAAGTTTTTATCTGAGAGCCCATGGAATGATGATTTTGTTGAACGAGCCCTCAAGAAACAAGTAATTATGAGAATATGGCAAACCTCTAAAACAACAGGTAAACCTATTTATGTTGTAATTGATGATACTATTTCAGAGAAGACAGTGCCCTCGTCAAAGGCTAAGAAACCTACTGAAAAATGTGCATTCCACAACTCTCATTTAAAGGGTAAAACAGTTTATGGTCATCAATTAGTTACTGTTATGTTATTGTGCGATAATCTTGTTTTGCCATATACTATGGCAATCTATGATAAAGAAAATATGAGTAAAATTCAAATGGCAATTGAGTTTATAAAATCATTGCCACCTCCGGTAACCGAAGGTTATGTTTTATGCGATAGCTGGTATAGTAATAAAAAACTATTTAATGTTTCTAACGAAGCAGGCTACGCCTATATTGGAGGGTTAAGAACAAATAGAGTAATATACCCAATAGGTCATGAAAAACTTGGAATTAAGCTTAACCGCATGTCTAAGATATTAACTAATGATGATGTCAGCCTAGTCAAAGTTGGCAATAGTGAATATTATGTCTACACATATAGAGGCAAGCTTAATGATGCTAAGGATTCTTTGATTGCTCTTTGTTGGCCTAAAGAAGCTCTTTTTAAGGAAGGGTGTTTAAGGGCATTTATAACTTTAGATACAACTCTTACTAAAGAAGAACTATTAAATCATTATAAACATAGGTGGCCAATAGAAACTTTTTTTAGAGAGACTAAAAAACATCTTGGATTAAACCATTATCAAGTTAGAAGTAATCGTAGCATAAAGCGATACTTCTTGCTGCTAATGATAACTTACGTATATTGTGGATTAGAAGTAAGTGACGGCACATTAAATTTTAGTTGTGGACTTAAGATTGCAAGAAACGAATCAAAAAAAGAACAAGTATCTTGGATTTTTAATCAAGCTAACCTAGGAAACTCTATTGAAACTATTTTCAGGATGTTAAAAATAGCTTAGTATACCTTATTTGAATTTTATATGGTAAAATTTGTTTGTCAATTCGCTCATTTATAGTTCTAGTATTTTTTTCGATTATTTGATAGAATGATAAAGTAAATTATGAAGAAAGCCATTGTAAGGGGATAAAAGTATGTTTAAAGAGAAAATCAAAATGTTAATAGATAAAGAAACTATATTAAAAAGCAGATTCAATATAAAAATGGGATTAATTTTAGTTATTTCTATAATAATTTTAGGTGGATTAATTTGGGGAAATATTATGTTTTCTGTACGACAACAAGTGAAGACAAAGATAACAGACAATAAGGCAGAAGAATTTTTTTATGCAGGTAATTATGAGGGAGCCTTAGAGGAATATAACAAATTAGCAAAGGAAGAGATGAATAATTCATGGTGGCAAATTAAGATTTCAGAAGTGTATTCTGTAAAGGGTGACTTGGAAAAATCTAGGAAATATATTGAAAACGCTAAAACTTTGTCAACTAGTGAAAAGGATGAAAATACAAAAGCTAAGGTTTTAAATTATATAATTTTTACTGAGTTTATGAATAAAGATTACAAGGCAGCCTTAGATGATGGCAAGGATGAATTAGTTAAGTATCCTAAAGATAAAAATATTTACAAAACTATGTTTACCGTTTATATGGCGAATAATGATAGTAAATCTGCATCTGACATGATATCCAGTTATCCTTTAGATAAAAAGTCTGCTTATGATATGGCGGAATTTTCTAGAATGCTTATGATTGTTGGGCGATGGGATGAAGGTTTAGTTAATCTCAAAAATGCTTGGAATATTGACAAAGATGAATATAAAATATTTGACGTATTGTCTCAAAGTTTCAGCTATAATAAAGATATTTTGTTAGATAAGATAACTACATTATCTAAAAATAATCCTCAAGATATAGTTTTTAAAATTTGGCTTGCAAAAATTTACTCTATGGACCCGGCAACTTCGGATCAAGCTAGTAACCTCTTAAGTACCATTGGACAAGGTGATGGTGGTAAAATTGAGTGTAATGTAATTTAAGCAAGTATATTTCAAAATACAAACCAAATTCAAAAAGCCGATAATCTTTTAAACTCTATTATAAAACAATACCCTGATGATTATAGGGTTCTACATACAGCTAGCTGGTACTATCTAAATAAGAAAGATTATTCAAATGCATTGAAATATTGCAAGGAATCTATTGTTAAAAACAAGGACTACCCAGATAATTATGCTTTTTTAATGCCTGAGATTTTAAGGGCTCAAGGAAAGGGAATAGAGGGAGAACCATATTTCAGAATTGCATTATCAAAGGAGCCATATAACTACAATATCATGCTTAATATTGCGAATTACTATTCTGTTACAACTCAAAATTTGAGCAAATCCTTAGAATATTATAAAATGGCGGAAATAATTAAACCCTCAGATAGTGAAATTAAATATAGTATGGCTAATGCTTGTATAAATGCTAATGATGGTGAACAGGCAATTC
>JAKBFR010000149.1 GCA_021837545.1 Bacillota bacterium
AATACTCTTACTATATAGTTATATGATATTATTGAATTATCTAATAGATGTGGAGGTAAATAATCTATGGAATTATTAAATGAAATTTATAATAAGGATGTTACTGGAGAACAAACAGTAACTTCTATTGCTTATGATATAAGAAAAGCTTCTCGGTCGATAGTATCTAATAAAAGTAGCCAAATTGCTTTACTTTATGTTTCCAAACACAAATATCATAAACTTCCAGGCGGAGGCGTAGAAAATACAGAAAACATTAAAGAAACGCTTAAAAGAGAAGTAATGGAAGAAGTAGGTGTAAATATTCTTATCGGAGACGAGATAGGAGCAATTATAGAATATAGAGATGAATTTAGACAGCTGCAGATATCTTATTGTTTTTTTAGTAAAGTTGTAGGAGAAGTAACAACTCCAAATTTCACAGAATCTGAGCTAGTAAATGGTTTTGAACTAAAATGGGTTACCTTAGATGAAGCAATAACTCTTTTATCTAATGATAATCCAGATGATTATGTGGGCAAATTTATAAAAAAAAGAGATTTAATATTTTTAAATAGAGCAAAAGAACTAATTTAAAATGAAATTCATTTTTCAGAAATAAAGTGACAAAATAACAGGTAAAGCACTTCATTCCTTTACTTATAAAAATGAGTAAGACCATTCCAAATATGAAATAGCCTTACTTATTTTTTATTATATGAACCGTAATAATTTTTATTTTAATGTGTTATATATATAATCGTGAACTCTCTCATAAGCATCGCTACTTCCAATAACAATTAGAATATCATCATTTTCAAAGATATAAGTTGGTCCTGGTGATACAACTATATCATTATTTCTTCTGTACGCAACTATTGTAGCTCCTGTACCCTGCCAAAATTTTATTTCATTGACAGTCTTGCCAATTGCCTTACAATTATCTTTTATTTCTATTTCTATAAAAGTAAAAGGAGAAACATTTTTAAAACGGTCTACCATATCTAATATTTTCTCGAAGTTTTGCTCTATTTCATCATCAATGTGTTTTTTCTTTTCTATAAGTTTAGAGATATTTTCCTTCACTGTAAACATATATTCATTAGATTTATGTTTTTCAATAAACTTTTCTGCAGCGGAAACTGATAAAACATCTATACCTCGCCCCTTAAAAGAAGTAACTACATTCATATCCTCTAATAAAGCTATTGCTCTTCTTATAGTCTCTGGTGAAACATTATACATACTAGATAATGTAGTTCTCCCGCTTAACTTTTCATCAATTTTAATTTCACCTTTAACTATTTTATTTGCAATATCTAATGCTACGTTCTTATAAATTGAAGATCCATTGTAAGTTTTCATAAAATTTCCTCCATATAATATACATTAACAAAATTCTATATTATATTACTACATTTACTAATTCATTTCCATAGTTATCTAAGCTTTCTTTAAAATGTTTAATAGTTCCTCTGCATATCGCTCTATTAAAATAATCATTACTATATAAAGCAAAATCATCAACAGAATACTGTATAAGATTCTGCACAATGTATATAAGCTGTTTACCGTATAGCTCCATGCAAGTCTTTGGTGTAACTCCCGGCCAGGCATTGCAACTTACTACTGTCCTTTGATTAAGAACTTTCAAACACTTTGGTATAGCGCTATAAGCCTCATCATTAGGGTAAATAACAGTTTTATCTAGAGTTCCCTGTGGTATGCCTTCGACTGCCTTTATCTGAACAAAATTTACATCTGTCAAATATGGGTCTGCTGTTAAATCTAAAATTATAGAGTGTTCCTTTAAATATCCTAATAACTCATTGCTGACAATATATTTTGTTGCATCGTCTCTAGTAGTTGCATCTACTAAAATGTCTGTCTTTCTTAGAATTTTTATCATCTCTTTTTTATCATTGGTTATATTTCTGGCTAGCAAATTAACAAGCACACCTCTAGTTTTCTCTTGAAGTATATCTTCACTTACTTTGTTATTTCCATACTTACCCGCCAATCTTGCAGCTGTTAATCCAACTCGTCCCATTCCCATTACACTCACAATTATAGGTTTTTTATCTTCAATACAGGTATTTCCATAATTTTTTGCAAGTTCCGTAAATGCTAAATTAATTCCATTTCCTGAAGTTCCCTCATAATCTACAACTATTCTTTCAAGAAAGTCGTTTCTAATAGAATCCATAGAAACAGCAAATATGCCTTTCTCTTTAAGTTTTTCTACTCTATTAGCTCTAGTTGGATAATGTAGCATACTTAATAAAATACTGCCTTCTTTCATATAGTCAATTTCATCAAACTCTGGTGATCTTAAAACTACAACAATACTTTTTTCATAGCATTCTCTGTTAGATACAAATTGTATTGTCTTATTTTCCTTTAAATAATCTTCTTTTGTATAACCTAAGGTAAATCCATATCCTTCTTCGAGATACACTTGTACCTTTTCATTTTTAAACATACTAAAAAATGACGGTAAAAAATCTCTTCTCTCATTTACCTCTTTGTGCATTCTTGGAAAACCTATAGTTTTCAATAATATCATCCTCCCTGTCTTGCTCTGATATAGATAACAATTATGAATTGTTATCCATCCTTCTCTTTCTCTGGCGTAGATAACACTTATCAATTGTTACCCATTTTGGTATTCCTTTTGAGTACAAAACAGTTGTCACTTTTAGAATAAGACTCATAAGCTGTTTAGTTTTAATTTCAGTTTATATTTAAGGATTAGATGTAAAAAGAAAAGATTTTTTTGAAATGTACTTAAAACTTAAAATATTTATAGTTAAATTGCACTATAAAACAGCGCATTACTGATTAGTACAATTTTTTGATAAGTAACAACTTAATTATACAATATAAGTTGTAAGTTAGCAATGTGACATTCGATATTTAAGTTAATTAATGGAATATTTTTCAGATAAATATATTAAAATAACTTATTAAAAACAATGACTCATAACTTCAAAAAAAAGAAGAATGGCATTTATAAATTTAAACGCCATTCTCTTAATTCTTCAAAACAAGTTTTTTGTGACCAAAAACTAAATAAAAATATAGTTCTTTATATATTTAAGATTTTTGCCAAAATATATAAAGGACTTATATAAGTATCTATATCGCAACTATTTAAAATCCATATAAAGGGTTATTATAAATCGTGCTCCCCCTTTAATGCTATTTTCCGCTACTATATTTCCATCATGTTTTTCAATAATACTTTTAGTTATAGCTAGACCAAGACCGTAATTTCCACCCTTGCCTTTAAAAAATCTTTCGAATATATTATCTAGATCTTTCTCTTCAAAACCTGGGCCATCATCCTCAATTATTATAACTACTTTCTCCCCTTTAGTTTCCAATGCAACCTCTATATTATTTCTGCAATATCTCAAACAATTTCCAAGTATATTTATAATTGCCCTTGTAAGTTTTTCTTCATCCCCCGTAATAATTGTGCCACTATCATTAGCAGAAAATTTAATAATTTTGTTATCTTTTACTGCTATCCCTTTGATTCTTTCAATACTACTTTTTATAATATATTCTACATTTATTTCTTCGAGATTAAGCTTGTCTTGCATAGCTTCTATCTTTGATAGATACAATAACTCTTCTACTAAATTAGATAGTCTTTTACTTTCTTCTATTATAATTTCCACTGCTTTATCTTCCTCATCAACAACTCCATATTTTATACCTTCTGCATATCCTTGTATAGACATAAGTGGAGTGCGCAACTCATGAGAGGCGTTTTGCATAAATGCCCTCATAGTACTATCATAAGTAAATAGCTTATGAGTCATAGATTGCATTGTTTCTGCTAATTCACCAATTTCATCATTACTATCATATTTTATAAATTCAGCTTGGTATTGTCTTTCTCCAATTTTCTTTGCATACTTACTTAATAGTAAAATAGGCATAGATATCTTTCTAGCTACAGTATTTGATATTAACACTGAAATTGCTGCCGATATTATAACTATTATTAAAAGAATATCATTTACAACTTTTACAAAACCTTTACTTTTAAAAACGTCTGAGTATACTACTAAATAAACATTATTAGTTTTGTTTGATAATTTCACATTATGTACTAAAGTTGCATATTTTCCTTCTGCACTATTAAAATAGAAAATTGCTTTTTTACTATTCTTAGATACTGTCCCATTTTTTTCACTAACTACTGGCATTATGTTGTTTTGAACGAATGTATACTCTTCTTCATTTCTTTTCTCAGGATATATTAAATTCATGTTTTTACCTACTATTGCATAATCAACATCTACGAAGGATTTAATCTTTTTTAGATTTTTATTAATTATAGACATGTTTTTGTCGTTACTTGCATATGTCCCTAATTTTGGGGTAGTACTCAAATCAATTGTAGTTTCAACCATTAATTTTTCAATAGTTAAAGCTGCTTCTGTAAGCTGCCTTTTGGTCTGTTTTTGTATATAAAAATTCAAATATAAATTAAAAATCACAAAAGTTAGCAATAGGGAAATGGTTATTATGGTTATATGTGAAAAGAATATCTTTTTTCTTATAGTAGTTTTTGAAGTTCTCATTAATAGCACCCTTTCTATTAATCCTTATTTGATATCATAAATCCAAATCCCCATATGGTCTCTATTTTTAATAAAGAGCCTGAATTTATTAACTTCTTCCTAATCCTTTTTATCATATCATCCGTTGCTCTCGTATCTACTTCACTTTCATAACCCCATACTCTATTAAGAAGTTCTTCTCTACTTACTCCCTTATTCACCATTTTAGCTAGATACAAAAGGAGGCTGAATTCCATAGGTGTTAGCTTAAGGTCTTTACCATTACAAAGAGCTGACCTTCCTTCAGTAGAAATAGTAATATCTAATATCCTTATTGCATCTTCTTCTGTATTTTTATTGCTTTGAAATTCCATACGCTTGAATATACTCTTCACTCTTAACACAAGCTCTACTGGGCTAAATGGCTTTGTCATATAATCATCACTACCAAGAGTAAGTCCTGCAATCTTATCCCCTTCACTATCCCTAGCTGATATTATAATAATTGGGACATCACTTTCTTTTCTAATTTCTGAACATACCGTTAACCCATCAAGTTTCGGCATCATTATATCTAGAATCAACATATCTGCACGTTTTTCCTTAAAAGCTTCAAGTAGCGCTCTTCCATCGGAGAAAACCTCAACATCATAGCCTTCTTTTTTTAGAAACATCTTTATAAGGTCCTGTATTTTCTTTTCATCATCAGCAATATATATAATTTTTGTTTCCATAACAGCACCGCCTTTACTCTAATATCTGGTTATTATGATTATACCATTGTAGATATATTTGGACATCTGAAAAACTAAGATGTGAACTAATTTTTTAAAGTTTCTTTTCTGTACTTAAATTATTCTACTATAGTTTTTG
>JAKBFR010000025.1 GCA_021837545.1 Bacillota bacterium
AATTTATAAAATCATGGGTAATTTGTATTTAAATATTTAATATTAAATTAATCTTAAATCAGATATATATGATATTCTAAGAAAAACAGAGATATTTAAAGTAATTTAATTAATAAGAGGGAATTGTTAACCATTGATCATTGATAATTGAACATTGATAATTAATCACCAAGTATAATTACGATTTGCAATGTGGGTATCTACATATTTACAGGTTCAAAAAAGGAACAATCTATATATTTTATAAATTATTCCTTTTTCTCTATTCGTAATAATAACTTTTACTTTTAATCCTCACTTTTCCCAACTGCTGAAAGAATTAATCCCTTGTTATGTTCAAGCGCCCAACTGATACCCCAATCATTTTGGAATATAAGTAAGTCTCTATCTTTAAGATCTTTAACTTTCTTAGTATCTGAAGTTAAGTTTAAAGAATCCATTTCAATATCTTTATTTTCAATCCACCTTACATATCTATAAGCTAATCTATCCATCTTAACATCAACGTTGTATTCGTTGTTTAATCTGTATTCTAAAACTTCAAATTGAAGTACACCAACAACTCCAACTATTATTTCTTCCATACCAATATGAGTTTCTCTATATACTTGAATTGCTCCTTCTTGAGCAATTTGAGTAACACCTTTTACGAATTGTTTTCTTTTCATTGTATCTACTGGTCTTACTCTTGCAAAATGTTCTGGTGCGAAAGCTGGTATTCCCTCAAATTTAAATTTATTTGATGGCATACATAAAGTATCTCCAATTGAGAATATACCTGGATCAAATACACCAATTATATCTCCTGCATAAGCTTCTTCAATAATTTCTCTTTCTGCAGCTAAGAATTGTTGAGGTTGCGCAAGTTTAAGCTTTTTGCCCCCTTGCATATGCATAACTTCCATTCCTTTTTTAAATTCTCCTGAACAAATTCTCATAAAGGCAATTCTATCTCTATGTGCCTTATTCATATTTGCTTGAATTTTAAATACGAAAGCAGAGAAATTTTTATCCATAGGATCGATTTCCCCTATGCTTGAATTTCTTGGAAGTGGTGCTGAAGTCATTCCTAAGAAATGCTCTAAAAATGGTTCAACTCCAAAGTTAGTTAAAGCAGATCCAAAGAATACTGGTGTTAAATCTCCTTCTCTTACCTTTTTAGGATCAAGTTCATCTCCTGCAATATCCAAAAGTTCAATATCTTCCATAAGCTTATCATGAAGTGGTATTCCAAGTAGATCCTTGAATATCTCATCATTAACATCACCTTCTGTTGACGTAACTTCTGTTTGACCATGATTTCCGGCATTAAAAGCTAAAACTCTCTTGTTTTGCCTTTCATAAACTCCCTTAAATTCTTTACCTGACCCTATTGGCCAATTTATCGGATAAGTCTTTATTCCAAGTTCATTTTCAATATCGTCAAGAAGCACAAATGGATCCTTTGCTTCTCTATCCATCTTATTTATAAATGTAAATATAGGAATTCCGCGAAGTGCACAAACTTGAAATAATTTTCTTGTTTGATCTTCTATACCCTTTGCGGCATCAATAACCATTACCGCACTATCTGCTGCCATAAGTGTTCTATATGTATCTTCTGAGAAGTCTTGGTGACCTGGAGTATCTAATATATTTATGCAATATCCATCATAATTAAATTGCATAACAGAAGAAGTAACAGAAATACCTCTTTGCTTTTCAATTTCCATCCAGTCAGAAACTGCATGTTTAGAAGCCTTTCTTGCCTTAACAGAACCTGCAAGCCTTATAGCTCCTCCATAAAGTAATAATTTTTCCGTAAGTGTAGTTTTACCAGCATCAGGATGAGAAATAATTGCAAATGTTCTTCTTTTTTCAATTTCTTTTATATAATCAGCCAAAGCTAAATCCTCCTATTTAATATAAAAATTATTTAAAGTACGTCTTTATTAATCTATTTTTACACTTTTTTAAGTCTTTCGTCAATATGTTTAATCCACAATCTTCAATGCTTTACAGCCTTAAACTGTTGATAACTTATTAATATGTTATCTAAACTGTATGTTATTAAAAAAATTCTATTTTTCCTCATTATTAACTGATATAGTATAACATATTTCATATGCTATGTACATTCAATATTATATATAGATAAACAGGTACAAAGTTGTACTTATTCATCAATTAAATTGGTAATTTAAAAGTGTTGATTGTCAATGTTCAATGCTCAATTGTTAACCATTGAGCATTGAACATTGATAATTGAACATTGATAATTAATCGCCAAGTATAAGTACGATTTATAATGTAGGTATCTATATACAATTATTAAATTCCTCAAAATAATATTAAAAAATCAATATTCCATATGTTAATATTTAGAATTTTATGGTAATATACAATTAAATGTATTTGTTTACATAATCATATTATTATATTAACAATACGACAAGGCATATTCTAGAAAATACTGATTTAAAGGAGATACATAATGAGCATTACAATATTAAAAAATACTACTGAAAAATTAAAAAGTAATATGAAAGACTTTCCTATACGAAAAAAATTATTCACATCATTTGTGGCAATATTAATTCTTGGATGTTTAGCCTCTGGATTAGGTTTAATATTTATCCAGGTAACTAACGCTTCGTATAAAAGCACTTTAAAAAATTATGGATTTGCGCAAGGAGATATAGCGAAACTTGGAATTCAAATTCAACGTTCAAGAGCTCTCATAAGAGATATTTTATTAGTAGATAATTCTGCTGCTAAAACCCAAAGTAAGACTTCTCTTGATGGTTGTAACGATATAATTCATACACTGTTGCCAATAGTTGAAGCTGGAAGTTTAACTTCAATAGAAAAAGAAAAATTTAATAAGCTCTCAGAAAACTTAGCTAACTATGAAATTGTTAGAGATCGTGTTGTTTCTTTTGAATTATCAAACAAACATGAACAAGCTTTAAGTTTACTTCAATCACAAGATGTGCCTCTAATGAATGAAATTTCAGCTAATATCGATCAGTTACTACAATCAAAAATTGATACAGCTACAATCTTAGAGGACAAGCTAAATTCATTGCAAATTATTGGAACTGTTATTATTATACTTTTTGTAATTTTTGCATTTTATCTTACTTTATATTTATCAAAATATATTAATTCTATTATAAGCAAGCCAATAGAAGATATGCAAATAGTTGCAAAGGAAATGGCTAAAGGAAATTTAAATGTTTCGATAAATGTAGATTCAAAAGATGAAGTTGGACAATTAGCAAATTCATTTTCAGATATGATTATAATTCTTAAATCTTATATTCATGATATAAGCCATGTTTTAGGAAACATTTCAAATGGAAATTTAAATGTTTCTATAAATCAAGATTATAAAGGTAATTTTTCAGAAATAAAAGATTCTATTAGCAATATTTTAGAATCTTTAAATGATGTATTTTCAAACATTAAAGAAGCAACTTGTCAAGTTAATGCTGGCTCACAACAAGTTGCTAGTACTGCTCAAGTATTATCACAAGGTGCCACAGATCAAGCGTGTGCAGTAGAAGAACTTTCAGCCTCTATGGGCCAAATAAATGAACAAGTACAAAATACTGCTACAAATGCGAATACCACTAATACTATTTCGCTTAAGCTAGTTGATAATATAGAAAAAAGTAATAATCAAATGAAAGAAATGTTAGTTGCTATGACCGATATTGAAAAATCCTCAAGTGCAATTAAAAACATTATCAATGCAATTGATGATATAGCTGAACAAACTAATTTACTTGCTTTAAACGCTGCCATAGAAGCTGCAAGAGCTGGTGACTCTGGAAAAGGGTTTGCAGTTGTAGCTGAAGAAGTAAGAAAGTTATCTAATCAAAGTTCATCTGCCGCAAAGCAAACCTCTATACTTATTCAAGAATCAATGAATTCTGTAAATAGGGGCAGGAACTTAGCTGATAGTACAGCAGAATCCTTATTAGAAGTAGTAGAAAATGTGAAAAAATCTACTGTATTAGTTTCTCAAATCTCTTTAGCTTCTGATGAACAAGCGCAATCTATTAAACAAGTAAATAATGGTATACTTGAAATTTCCGATGTTGTTCAATCAAATTCTGCAACAGCAGAAGAAAGTGCTGCTGCAAGTGAGGAATTAATGGCACAAGCAGAAACATTAAATAAAATGATTGAACATTTTAAACTTAAGTAAATTACTCTGCCGAAATGAAGGTCATGCATTTTGTTCAGGTTACGTTCCACAAAAGCATGACCTTCATTTCTAGTTTGAGTATATTTTCATAGTATAGGTATAACTTAGCAGTTTAGGATATAGATAAACAAAACTAAAACTATACTTATGCGTGGCAATTTAATTATCAATGTTCAATTGTCAATGCTCAAGACTAGCCAATGAAAATTGATCATTGAGCATTGATAATTTGTAACTTTGAATTACCAAACTAATTTATTAATAAATATAACTTTGTCATTGGGTATCTATATACTCTTCTACTTCAAATAATATACCTTAAATTTACCTTAAGATATCTTCAGATAATCTTAAGGTTTTATTTGCTTAAAAAGCACCAAATATCAGTGTAATAAGTGTATGATATTAAGTAATAAGGAAATTATGATAAAATAACATTTTTCTTCTTGTTTTAATATTATTTTTATAAATTACCAAAATATTCATTAATTGTCTGTATAGTACAATGAAAAGTTAGATATTATTTTAGTTTTAACTTTTTTTTGTATTACTATATTAATTTTTTTAATAAAAGGAGGATTATTATGATAAAAGGAATGAGTAAAGCAACCTCATTAATAGTAGCTGCAGCAACTATTCTTTCTATAGTACCTGCAAGTGCTGCTGATTACAAAAAAATTGATTCAGAGGATGGTATAATCTACGATGCAGTAGCATACAAAGATGGTGCAGCACTTATCGATGGAGAAATCGAAGACATCGATGGAGCTTATTACTTAAATGATGGTAACTACCTTGAATTAGAAGATGTTGATTCAGGTTCAGATTACACTTCATATGGTACTAAATATGCTAATGTTGATGACGGAGATTACTTCGTAAATTTAGAAACTGGTTCAGTTACAGATGATGATTTAAATGATGATGATTTAGATGATGCTGCATCAGCATTAAGAAAGAAAATCAAGGAATCGGATAGATACCTAGATTCAATTTCGACACCGAATGCAACTGTGTTTGGTGATACAGATATAGCTGACTTAACTGAAATTGCAGGAAATAAATTTGGCGAGCCTTGGTATGAAGCTAACATTGCTGAAGATAAATCTGCTTCAAGCAATATTTCAAAAACCGGCTTAACAGATAGTGGAATTCCTTACTTTACCGTATATACAGATACAAAAGGAAACTATATCGATGCAGATTACAACTTAGGAAAAATTAAAGTTTCAACAACTAATGATGGAGTGGCTGTGACAACATCAGCAGCAGTAACAATAGAAAACACAAAAGATACTTATGACTTAAGAGGTAGAGATGATACTTACGCTAAAATTAAACAAAGCGTAACATTAGGACAAGACTCTAATTATATATATAGATATGCAATAATTTCAGTAACAACAACCTCTGATAAAAATGGACAAGTGTTTATAAATAATAGAGCATTTAATATTACTTCTGGTGCACCTAGTACTGCTTCTACTGTAGATTTAAAAGTTATTCAAAAAATATCTAAAACTCAAGATGGTGATGATATTGATGATGCAAAATATTCAAAAACTGTTACTAACTATGTAATTGGTGATGACGATGCAAAATTAACAGGTAGCAATGAGGACAATTATCTTAATTTAGCTAAAGATACTACTGATACTACTAAAGCAAGAGTTATTGGTGGAAAATTAGTATTATTCCAAGTTCAAAATAATTCTAATGATGATAATGTTAAAGTTCAAGCAGCTACATTAAAGCAAAAGAATGGCTACTACTATACTGATGTTGAAGACAGTGCAAATATAACAGCAGAATTTAATGACGATCTTGATAAGACAGCATTTGATACTGATGTAGATGGAAATATTTATGTATTAGAGTCCGGATATGTTAAAAAATTTGATGGTACTGATGATTGGGACAAAGTTTACAAAATAGATGGATCAATGGATGCATTATCAGTTTATGATAAAAATAACATGGTTGTATGGAGCCAAGATGATGAAGTTTATTCATTAATCCATAAAACAACAACTGATGGAGATACAACAGTTGAAACTCCAGTTGTAAGTGCTGGATGGTCTCAAGCTACTGATGGAACTTGGACTTATGTAAATACTGATGGAATTAAAGCTACAGGTTGGTTAAACTTAGGTGGTGTTTGGTACTACTTAAAAGCTGACGGTGTTATGGCCACAGGTTGGGTTCTTGATGTATCAACTTGGTATTACTTAAATCCAATATCAACTGGTACACAAGGTGCAATGAAAACTGGTTGGATTCTTGACGGATCAACTTGGTACTTCTTAAACGGATCAGGAGCAATGAAGACTGGTTGGATTAATGATAATGGTATTTGGTACTATTTATATTCAAATGGTTCTATGGCTGCTAATACAGTAATTAACGGATATAGGTTGTCTTCCAGTGGAGCTTTAATATAGTTTATTAAAATATTGTACTTTAAGCTTCATGAATTAATTTATAATTTGTTATTTAAATAATTTCATTTGATTAATAATAAGGTTGTTTCAAAAAATATATTTTGAGACAACCCTTATACTTCTGCTAATTTCTAAGTAATTTGTTATTTTTATAATAGTCAATTCTATATCTTAATTAACTATAGATACCCTCATTGTAAATCATACTTATACTTGATGATTAATTATCAATGTTCAATTATCAATGCTCAATGGTTAACAATTGAAAATTGAGCACTGAACATTGACAATTCGTACTTTTAAATCACCAATCTAATTGATGAATAAGTACAATTTTGCACCTGTTTATCTATACTATATATCTAAAGTATACATATTTGCTTTTAATTTATTTAACAGCTCAACTTCATTTGTAATTATACTATCAACACCAACCTCTATGACTTTCTGCATATCTTCCATATTATTAACTGTATAAGTATTTACTTTTATTCCCGCTTTTTTAATTTCTTGCATATATGCTTTATTTAAAATACTAGGGAAATATGGATGATAGCATTCTACAGAAATAGCTTTTAAATATTTAGGTATATTAACAAGAATAGATTCTGCTAAAGCTCCTAAAGTTATTCTTTTTTTAGCAGATAGATTCTTATTCATTTTTATTCTTTGATCTTCGAGCTTCCTTATTTTAATTAAACTCATATGGTTAAAACTCGAAATTATAACTCTATCTCTTAAATTAAAATTATCAATCATTGTTAAAACTTTTTCTTCTAATCCCTTATATTCAATAACACTATTTTTAAGTTCTAAATTTAATACCTTTAAATCTGAGTGTGCAACAAGTTCTAATAATTCTCTTAATGTAGGTATTTCTTCTCCACCCCTATTTTGAAAATATTCAACCTCTGCTATAGTATAATCTCCTATTTTTAAATTCTTTATATTATCTGTATTCAAATTATCAAATATTCCTACCATATCCAATTTTGAATCTTGAATTTTATCAAAGGACAATTCTTTTAAATAAGTCATTTTTTTTAACATTTCACTATTTACTAATTGCATTTTTTTGAATTGTTCATTATCTATAATTTGTAAGTCTTCTAAAATCTTTGATTCTAAATATACCATTTCTTCTAATGCATCAGTTTTTAAAGCTTGAACCCTTGGTACGCTTTTTGTTCTAAATATTTTTAGCTCATCTAAAGTGTAGTCTTTAACAAAACCATGGCCATTAGTCGTTCTATCTAAGGTTTCATCGTGAATAATAACTGGTATTCCCTCTTTAGAAAGCTGAACATCTGTTTCAATGCCATCTGCTTCATATTCAATTGCCTTCTTAAAAGCTAACATAGTATTTTCATCAAATTTTCCACTATAACCTCTATGTGCGATATTCAAAATCCCCAAATTATTTCCTCCCTCTGTATTTCAAAAGTATTTAATTATATCCTAATAGGTTTAATATCGTTTACATATATTTAAATTTTATTTTATAATTTATTGATATATATACATATTTTACACCTATTTCAATTATATTACTACATATAAAAATACCTGTTTAATATGCAAAATATAAAGCATATTAGACAGGTATTTTTATCTGATATCTGTAACACTCCCATCCAATCCAAGGGAGAAAGTGAATCACATAAAATCAAATATTGTACAGTGTGAAAGTTCAATCAAATATAATTTTATTGACCAGTTATTTTTACGTAAACTTCGCCATAAACTCCTGATCCGTCCTTCGCAGTTGCCTTTACAGTAACTGTTCCATTTGATACTGCTGTTAATTTACCAGAAGTACTTATAGTTGCTTCTCCAGTTGTATTATTTGTGTTATTTGAAACTGACCATGTTACTGTTTGATCAGTTGCATCACTTGGATATACCTTTTTTGTCATTTGTAAGCTTCCGTTCTTAGTTGTAATTTGAGCTAAATTACTTGAGCCTGAAACTGCGATAGTTTCAACTTTTATAGTATCAGGAGTTGAGCTAGTATCTTCTTCCCATTGAGCATATAAAGTAATATCTTTTTTAATTATTATCTTATCATCATACTCGTAGCTTGTACCCTCTCCATTACTATCAGTATTCCATTCAACAAATGCATATCCGCTCTTCGTAGGTTTATATAAAGTCATATTTGTATCTTCATCAACAGTTCTCGTCTTAAGTAGTTCCTCATTACCGTCTTCAACATAAGGATCTTTAAACTTAACCTTGTATTGCTTAACTTGTTTTGAACCATCTGTTGGAATATCACTTGACATACTTGACCCTTCACTTACTATTTGACTTGGTACATAAGGAAGCGTGCTGTTCCCATAATAATCAAATCCTTTAATAGGCATTGGTACATCAGTTCCTATGCAGACTCCATTATCATCAATATTATAAAGTATCCCATTTATAATACAATTACCTTTTTGCATTTCTCCACTTTGGGTAAACACATAAATCTTCCCTTCAATTTGGATTACTCCACTCTGCATAATTCCACTTAAATCTAGATAATACCATTCACCATTGCTACTAATCCATCCGGTTCTCATTTGCCCAATGTCATCAAAGAAATACCATGCACCACTTATTTGTCTCCAACCTGTAGCATAACTATATCCTTCTGTATAACTCCAATTTCCATAATAATTTTTAACCCAAGCAGCTGATACGCCTATAGGAGCTAATGTAATCAATGTTGAAATGGTAACACTTGCAGCAATAAGCTTCTTTAAAATTTTGTGCTTCATTTTTAGTTCCTCCTCATATTACCTGGTTGTTTGGTCAAGTTATATCCTTATAACTTGACCATTTTTTCTTTAGTGTGTTCTACTTCCTATTGCGTCCTCTAATTCTGTAATAATTCTAGGAGGCAATTTTCCCTTCCAAATTACGTTTTAAGTAATTGTTATAGTTTTTGTAAAGCTCTTCCCTGATCCATCATTAGCAGTTGCTGTTACCATTATTGTTCCAGCAGACACTGCTGTTAATTTTCCACTCGCATCAATTGTTGCATGAATAGAAGCTCCTGTTCCTCCAAAATCTGTTACAGTCCATGTTACAGTTTTATTTGTTGAATTAGTTGGATTTATAACTGTTGCTAATTGTAATGTCTTTCCAGATACTACAGTATCTAATCCAGTTATTGAAACATCTGTTACTAGAATAATTTGTCCACTTATTGTAATTACTTTTCCTCCCGTAATTACTTGTGTTCCACCTAAAATCGTAGCATTTGCTCTTACTGTAACTGTTCCATTTGCTATTGCTGTTAATTTTCCAGTACTATCAACTGAAGCTTTTCCTGTCATTGTTGTTCCTGTATCTCCAGCTTGTTCAACTGACCATGTTACTGCTGATGGTGTAGTAGTTGCATTAGTTGGAAATACACTTGCTTGCATTTGTAGACTTCCTTTATCACCTGTTATTACAGCAGTCTCAGTTGCTCCAACAACACTATCAATTATAGGATAACCCTTTAATGTAAATGCTGTTGCTTTAACAATTTGTCCACTTATTGTTATTATTGGTGATAATCCAACAATTCCAGAGCCATCTTTAGCCGTTGCAATAACCGTAACTGTTCCATCTGCTGCTGCAGTTAAAAGTCCATTTACATCAATTGTTGCATTACCAGTCATTAAAGTTCCAGCATCTCCAGCTTTTTCAACTGACCATGTAACATCTTGGTTAGTTGCAGTAGTTGGTGATATTCCTACTTGCATTTGTAACGTTCCCTTATCAGTTGTTATTGCTGTACCACCACTTACTGAAATATCAGTAACCTTGACTTGTGGAACTATTGTTACTTTTTGTGACTTAGTAATTCCTTTTCCATTATCAGTAGTTGCTACAACATTAACATCACCAATTGATGTTGCAGTTAATAATCCAGTAGTTGAATTAATTGTTGCTCCTCCAGTATATCCAGCTGGATTTTCAATGCTCCATGTTACATTTTGATATGTTGCATCTGTATTTACTGCTGCACTCATTTGAAGCGTACCCTTAACTTCTATTTGATTATTGGTATTATCTGAAGTTATTGCTATATCGCTTACTTGAATATATTGTCCTCTTAAAGTAATATCTTTAGTTCCTGTAATTACTGTTAAATCATCATTAGTTACAGACGCTTTTATTGTAACTGTTCCATTTGATACAGCTTTTAAAAGTCCATTCTCGTTTATTGATGCAGCTCCTGTCCCATTAATTACTGACCATGTAACGGCTGAAGAAGTTGTAGTTGTATATGTTGGTAATAAAGTTGCAATCATTTGTAATGTTCCATCATCAGTTATTATTGATGATAAATTATCTTTTCCAGTTACTATAACGCTTGTTGCAGGTATTTTACTATTTTGATCTTTCAAAGTTATAGTTCCTTTTCCAATTACTTTACTGCCATCTTTATTAGTAATCATTGCTATTACATCAACAGTTCCATTTGATTGTGCTGTTAATATTCCATTGCTGTCTATTGTTGCACTTCCTGTTACATTTTCAACTGACCATGTTAATGTATTATAACTTGAACCACCAGGTGTTAAATTTGTAACCATTTGTAGTTTTCCATTATCACCACCAAGTGCAGCATCAGTTTCTATTGTTGTTGCTCCATCTTTTCCTACTACTTCAACACCTGTTACTTTAGTACTTTGTTTAGTTATCGCTATATCTTCAGTTGCAACTTTTCCAGAACCATCTTTAGCCGTTGCAACAACTGTAACTGTACCATCTGCTGATGCAGTTAAAAGTCCTGAAGAATTTATTGTTGCTTTTCCTGTAGTTCCATTTACAACTGACCATGTTACTAATTTATTAGTTGCAGTTGTTGGTAAAACTGTAGCACTCATTTGAAGTGTTCCACTAGTTCCACCAAGTGCAGCATCAGTATCAATTGTTTTTGCTCCATCTTTTCCTGCCACTACAATGCTATCTACTGGTATTTTAAGAAGTTGTCCACTTATTGCTATAGTTGTACTTCCAACAATTCCTGAACCGTCCTTAGCAGTTGCTTTTACTGTAACTGTTCCATTTGATATTGCAGTTACAAGCCCCGTACTAGGATCAATGCTTGCACTTCCTGTTCTATCTTCAATTGACCATGTTACATCTTGATTATTTGCATCAGTTGGTAACACACTTGCCTTCATTTGCAACGTTCCACCATTAGCTGTTATTGTAGAAACTCCGGTGTTGCTAGTCACTGAGATTTGACTTACAGGTACTATTACCTCTGTTGCACTTACTGTTACTTCCTTCATTCCACTTATATTTGATCCATCTTTAGCTGTTGCTTTTACTGTAACTGTTCCGTTTGTTACCCCTGTTAATACTCCATTGCTATCAATAGTTGCTTTTCCTGTACCAGAAGTTACAGACCATGTTACATTTGAATTAGATGCACCACTTGGTGATACCTCTGCTGTCATTTGAGTAGTACTATTTAAAGTAACATATGAACTACCCTTTACAGTAATACCATCTACATATGTAGCTGTATCATCTGTCCATTGAGCATATAAATTTATATCTTCTTTTACTTTTATACTATCGCTATCAGCATAACTCTTTCCTGATCCATCACTCTTAGTATTCCAACTTGCAAAAACATATGCAACTTTAGTTGGTGCATATAAATCAATTGTCTTTCCATTTTTAGCGCTCATTGTCTTAAGCTCTGCTCCATTAGTATCTTTAAATCTGACTTTAAATGTTCTTCCTTGATTTGGATCATCATCAGATACACTTTGATCTTTAATAACTTCATTAAATCTTGAATCCGTTGGTGATGAAGTAGTTGAATTATTATCAGAATTCTTTAAAACTGTTAACACATTTCCTGAATCATCAAATTCTTTATCCGGCGTTGGTACTTTCATACCTACAACTTCTCCATTTGAACCAATAGTATAAAATTGTCCATCAATTACCGTATTCCTAGTTTTTGCAACTCCATTATCACCCAACATATAAACTTTTCCTGCTACATTAATGGTTCCTGTTTGCATTGCCCCACTTGAATCTGCATAATATAAATTCTTATTATAGTTAATCCAACCTGTTTTTAACACTCCATTATTTTGCAGGAAATACCATGAACTTCCAGCCTTAAGCCATCCAGTTTGCATTTTTCCATTATCATCAAAATAATATAATTGCCCATCAATTCTTTTCCACCCCGTCATTTTTTGATTATCTTGAGTATAATACCAATTATTTTGATAATCCTTTACCCACTCAGCTGAAGCCCTAATTGGAACTAATGTACATAATGTTGTTGAAATCATAGTTCCTAAAATTATTTTACTTATAAATTTCCGTCTCATGAAAACTTCCCCCTATATATGTTTTTTCTAATATGTTTTTCTTAATATATTTCTACTAGTAATAATCTCTTGTTTATTTTAATATGTATGTTGCAATTATTAATGCTCAATGCTCAATGTTCAATACTCAATTCTTAATGCTTAATTATTATATGATTTTTTAAATTAACAATGAATAATTATTTTTGCAACATATATCTGTATTTTATTATAAACTTTATTCTTTAACTAATCCCAAATTGCCCACAACTTACCCTAAAGAGCATAAATGCGCACATTTCTAATTTCAATACACATAATATACTTTATTATCGATACATTTTAATATAACTAAATAGTTATAACACCATATTATATCAAACCTATCATATAAGGATAATATTTCTTATGAAAATTGAAATAAATAAATCCGCTGCATCTATTACTGATGTAGTGGATCTAATTAATAAATATTCCATACTAAAGCGTATAACTTAATTAGAAATAAGGAGCATGCTTTTGTGAAGTGTTGCATCAGAGGATTTAGCTGTAGATATTTCTTCAGTAGAAGTTGTTCCATTTTTTGCTTGTCCAAATTTTATATTTGGAGCATGCAGAAATGGTGCAACTTCTACTGTTAGAAATTCACAGCTAAATCCTCAGCAACCGCAACAAATGCATGCTCCTTATTTCTGAATGACTATACGCTTAGACTTCCATCTGAATTGAAAATGTATTTTGTTCCATCTATATATCTTGAACCTGTTATCATTATTCCATTAATATTGAAATAATAGGATTTACCATCTACAGTAACCCATTCATTTTTCTTCATCTTACCATTAACATCATCTAAATAGCATAAACCATCTGATGACTCTGCCCAACCTGTCTTCATTGATCCATCCTCATTTGCACAGTACCAACTGCCATTTGATCTAAACCATCCTGTTTGCAAAGCGCCTGTTGGATCTTTAAAGTAATACCATGCCGTCCCTAATTGAAGCCAATCATTAGCTACTTCTCCATTATCTTTTAAATAATACCATTTGCCATCAGACCATTTCCAAGTTGAAGTTGCCATTGAACCATCTTTATTAAAATAATACCAATAATCTTCAATCTTAAACCAATCTTTTGTCATCTTCCCATCAGCTTTTAGATAATAATTTTTACCACCATCATTAACCCATTGCATTTTTTTAACTGCTCCATCTTCACCGACAAAGTATCTGTCTCCATTATCTTGAACCCATTGACTAAATAATTCATATCCCCTTTTCTTATCAAAACAACATTTTTTGCCATCAACTATTTGCCATCCTGTTTCCATAGCTCCATCAATTCTATTGAAATAATAAGTCTTGCCATCGATTTTTTGAACACCCTTTAAACTTACTCCATCTTTGTCATAATAATAGATATATCCATCTCTTTTTCCCCAACCTTTACTATTATCAAATCTGTCAAAAACCTTGTCCCAAGCTTCATTTACATCACTATTTTTGTCATTAAGTGAATCAGTCAAATCATTTAAGGAGTCACTTAAATCATCAATGGAACCAGTTACTCCATTAATAGTATCACCTATACCACTATTGTCTATTACATTTCCAATTTCAGAAGTTACATTTGGAATCATAGTATATGTTCCGATCTTTATCATTCCTTTTATCGTATCTCCAATAGTACTCAAATTCATACTATTTATTGTAGAATCCAATAATGCTTTTTCAAAAGCTTCAACTGGAAGTGCATACTGATAATTCTTTGAAGTTAAATCCTTAGTAGTTAAAGATATACCTAATATTGTAGTACTTATACCTTGAGAACTTAAATCTATACTAGAAGTAAATCCTTTCAAATTAGTCACATCTGAAAAACTAATAACGTTCAATATATCTGTTGAATTAGCACTTTTAGCGCCTTTAGAAATTTGAAGCATGTTATAAACTGGATTATTAATTGCATATACTTTGTTATTAGCATAATCCATGATATTTATATCAAGTCCATCACAAATCACCTTAGTATTAGATACACTTAAGTCAATTGTTTCACCGTATTTTAACCCACCACTTAAAGGTAGTGATGGAACTAACGCAAGACTACTATAAGTTGCAGTTTCCTCAGTTGCATTATAAGTATCTACTGGATTTAGTGCAAGACCCAAAGTCCCTCCAACAGCAAATCCTTGTGCTGCTGTGCTTGTTCCATAACTTACAGTATATTTATATACCGGTATATCTTTTGCTTCTTCTTTCACCATTGCAATAATTTCTGTATTGGATAAACTTCCCATAGATTGCAATTTAGTTAATACTCCACTTGCTGATAACTTCAATGTAGTTCCTTTTTGTATTAACGTTTGAGATCCAATACTTTGCCCATAGGCAATTAACTGAATTCCTCCAGTTTCTACTGCTGTTACTCCAGCTATAATTTTAATCATATTATTAGTCAATGTTTGTGCAATTGTTCCTGCCGCCGTATCGTCTAAGGTATAAGAAAGGCTTCCACACTCCTCAAATTGAGAAACTGTAGCGCTTGTACTAATATTGCTATATACTGCATTTAATTTAGTAGGTATCATTGCTGCTTCTACAGTTTTTAATGCTTCTTCATCAGTACTAGCCAGTGCTAAGTTATTATTTTGTGAATCTAAAATTATTTGTGAGTTATCATTAACTGCTGCCTTTGCATCTATCGAAAATATATTCAAAGGAGCTATTGTAACAATACTTGTCCCAATTAGTACCAATGCCACTATTTTATTAATTCTTCGTATCATATTTATCGCCTCCAAAATATCTACTCATATTATATCATTTATACTCGTCAGTTCAAATACTTTTCCAATACCAACGTACACTTTCCAATTAATTAAAAATAACCATAAAGCTAATCATATTGAAATTAGCTTTATGGCTATTTTAAATTGTTAATTTTATTGTATTGAATTTTATAATTTGAATCTTTGTACTAATTCAGTTAAATTCATTGCTATTGTAGCTTGTTCTGTTGCTGCATTTGCCACTTGATCCATAGCTGAAGAACTTGCATCTATTTCGCTTTGTATTTCTTCACTATTAAGAGATGCTTTTTGCACATCTGATGCTGTAGTTTGAAGAGCCTTAGTTATTTCTTCAACTGTAGCTTCAACCTCTTGTGCCATTGCAACTAACTCCTCTGACATGGAGCTTACAAAGTCACCATCATTGCTATATTTTTCCCCAATTTTAGCATAATCTTGTAATTGTTTATCAATATCTGTTGACATAAAATTAAGTATATCATTACTATTTTCAGCAAGATTTTTAACTGCCTCGTTTATCTTAGATATTGTATTTTGAATAGTTATAACGGTTTGTGATGATTCCTCTGCAAGTTTTCTAACTTCCTCTGCAACAACTGCAAAACCTCTACCTGAATCTCCTGCTCTCGCTGCTTCAATAGCTGCATTTAGCGCTAAGAGATTAGTTTGCTCTGCAATTCCAGCTATTATATCTGCCATAACTTTTACTTCTTGAACAACTTTAGCATCTTCAATGGCCTTTATTATATTTATTTCTTTTTGTTCACGAACTTTCACTGTATTTTCTATTGCAATTTTACTATCTTTTTTTACTTGTTCAGCTCTTCTCTTAATCTTTTCAGCATTTGTACTTCCTTCAGATGCTTTTGCTGCTAAATTTTCCATACTTGAATTAACTTCTTCAATAGATGCTGCAATCTCCTGTGCTGTAGCACTTGTTTCAGTCATTGTCATAGCTATATTTTTTGATGAATTATCAACTTGGTCAAGCTTAGCTGATACTTCTTCTGCACTTGCTGAAAGTTCTTCGCTTAATGAACCTATATTGCAAGATTCATTAAGTATTGTAGAAATAAGCCCTCTAATATTCTTTTGAGAAGTATTTAATTCATTTGCTATATTCCCAAGTTCATCATTTTTAGTAATTTTAATGTCTTCTGCAAAATCATATTCAGCTAATCTTATAGCAAAATTCTTAATAACATTTAACCTTAAAATTATATTTCTATGCATGTAAATTGCTGCACTGACAGCAATTATTAAGCTTATACTACTTAATATTATTATTGTTGTAATATCTTTAGCTAGTGTAGTTCCAGTCGCTAATCCATTTTTTATATCATTAATTTGTTTAAAATTTACAACTGCTGATATAAATACTATTAAGCACATAACGGCATATGACATTATTAGTTTAGCCTTTAGCGACACATTTTTTTTCTCTTTGTTCATTTCAATTTCCCCCTAATTCTTCTGTCTTCTAATATCAATTTGTAATTACCATATAAGGCACAATCAAAAAAATAGCAAGTCCATGTGCCTAAAATATAATTGTCATGTGCTTTTATAAACATAATGATAATTAATAATATATTTAAACTCAAATGGAACATTACATATTTAAATTATATTGTTTTAAACACACATCAATCAATTTAATCTTAGCTAAAACTGATAATTGACATACATTCCTAGTATTAATAATATCACTATTTTTTCCTCTATTCAACAAATATTGCCAATATACTCTTCAAAAAAACTACTTATGAGTATAATCCGCCGAAATAAGGGGGCATGCATTTGCTCCAGTTACGGAAGATTTTGATGGGTGCTTCTAAGATTATAAGTTGTACCCAAAATGCTTGCTTCAAAGGCACGCTTTGAACAAGCATATTTGGAACAACTTATAATCAAGAAGCGCAGCCATCAAAATCTTCAATGTAACATTCCGCAAAAGCAGGCCCCCTCATTTCTATTTGGAAATATATTCATAGTATAAGTACAACTTCAGGAATGGTTTTCTATATAGATACACACATCAGAATTTTGACTTATGCTGAATAAATAAAATAAACTTTCTCATACTATACATACAATTATGAGGAACTTTTTATAATGTGTAGAAAACCATTCGAAATTATTAAGCATGGATATACAATTGAAGAGCTAAAAACCATGAAAAATATGATTGAAGATAATTATTCAAGGGAATAAAGATATATCCTCTATCCTCAAGATTAATCTACACACCCTCTACTTTATACTTATACTTTGTACATATACCCCAAATTAGAAATAAAGGGTACTCTTTTGTGCAGTGTTGCATCAGAGTACCCTTTATTTCGGCGGGACTACACTCATAAGTATAATCTTATCACTTAAGCGTTATTTAAATTTATCCATTGGCCATCAAGGAACATCATTCCTGTTTTCATGGCTCCATTTGCATCAAAGTAATATCTCTTACCATCTATTGTTTGCCAACCTCTTACCATTTTTCCATCACTATCTATATAGGACCATGTTCTTCCACTATATAACCAACCATTTCTCAAAGTACCATCATCATTTAAATAATACTTATTCTTATCATAAGTTATCCACCCTTTTTGCATTACACCATGTTCATCCATGTAATACCAGTGTCCTCCATAGAAAGTCCAACCTGTTTGCATTTCTCCAAGATTATTGAAAAAATACCATTTTGCATCATAAGTGGCCCAAGTATTTACTCTCATAGAACCATCGCCTTGAAGGTAATACCAATATCCCTTATCATAAAACCAACCTGTTTGCATGATACCATCTTTGTTTAAGTAATACCAGTTTTCACTATCTTGTAACCAACCATATTGCATATGTCCATTTATATCTAAAAAGTACCATTGATTATCATATTTAACCCATTGATTTTTAATTTGAATACCTGCACCATTATAGAATGTCCATTCTCCTGCAACAAGTACCCATTGGTTAGTCCCTTCTATATCCCCTCTAATTATACTTAGCTTATAAGTAGTTGTTGTTTTACCATCTTCAGCAGTAACTTCTACCACAACAAGATTTGCTCCTATCTCAAGATTTATATAATCTGATTGTCCATTTGTGTATTCTTTACCATTTACTACAATCTTAGTTTTATCATTTTGTGCCGAAAATAATACTCTTACCTTTTCAATATTTCTAGCTACTTTAACACTATAGAGATAATTTTCCGGATCAAATTTAGGAGACATAGTTCCATCAGTTACAGAAAGACTACTTAAATTAACATTATCTTTCGAATATCTTCTTGTAACATTTAATATATAAGTATTACTATTCCCTTTAGTATCTGTAACATTTACATTTATAACATTTCCACCTTCATCTAAACTTATATAAGGTGAAATTGCACCACTTGGTACACTCTTGCCATTAACTGTGATAGTTGCATTAACATCTTCAGCGACTGGTTTTACACCTATTGAAGTAACAGTATTATCTACAGTTGAAGTATATTCATATACGCCTTTGTTAAAAGCTGGAGTAAGTGTTCCTGTTGTTAATGTTAGTCCTGTGAGATTAGCACTTCTAAATAATTCTGTACGTGTTACATTAACAATATATGTACTTGTATCTCCATCTATAGTTGTAAGTACAATTTCAACTTCATTTTCACCTTCGTCTAACTTTATATTTTGACTCTTATTTCCACTACTTACATTAACCCCTTCAACTTTAACAGTAGACGCATTATCTACAGTAGTTGGAATAAATGCAATTGTTGATTGAATCGTTGGTACTGTAATTGAATAATCATAAGTATCAGAATTAAAAGCTGGTGATAAAGTACCAGTTGATGGCACTAATGTTTTTAACTTTGCCTCACCTTTTTTAGTTATTATCAATTTGTATTGTTTAGACGTATTAAGATAAGTTCTAGTTATGTTTATAACATTATTTCCACCAACTAAGTTTACAACATTACTACTTCCACCATTAACAGTGTAAGTCATTGGTGTACCACTGCTGTCAAGCAATTCAATTTTAGCAGTCTTTACAGATGAATCTACATCTGGAATTGTATAATTTCCATTATCATCTGTTTGTGTATATGTAAAATCAATAGGGTTTTGACTATCTAAAGTAACTTTCAAAGTTCCAAATTCAAGAGATGGATCTGATTCAAATCTAATTTTTATTGGATAAGATACTGACTTGCCTGCACTATCTTTCATAGTAACTGTAAGCGTAAAATCACTATAATCACTTATTGATGAAACTACATAATTAAATCCGCTTGTAGTTCCTGTTTTTGAAATTGTCATTTTACTTGAATTACTACTTGTAGCACTTTCAATAGTATATCCAGATTCTGCTTCCAAAGTAAATGAAGTTCCTATAGGAAGGAATTCACATATATATCCATTTGTAGAATCTCTATCAATGACTTTTTCCGTTCCAGTTAAGTCTCCTATATGGAAAATTAATCCTGGCACTTGAGTTTCTTCGACTGCACTTGCTTTCTTTATGCTTCCCATCTGCACAATTGTTAAAAATACAGTAAAAATTAATAAATAGGAAATAATCTTGTTAAAATTAATTTTTTTAGCTTTCATTAATATGTCCCTCCGTTTTATGCATCTTAAGTGTGTAAGAATTTATAGAACTTTCGATATTTTAAATATATAGATTGCAATAATTATTTTACAATTAAAATCCCAATATATATGTTGCAATTATCAATGTTCAATACTCAATGCTCAATGCTCAATTATAAATAGAATTATTATATGATTTTTGAAATTGGCAATGAACAATTATTTTTGCAACATATATGTTAAAATTAAATGGTACTTTATGTAAAAACTTGATTGCAACATATATAATGTATTTAAATTAATAAATTTTTGTTTATATATCCATAATATGATTATTATCGACTATTTCTAAAAAATCTTTAACCGTAACAAAAATATTTAAATATATATCTACTATAATATACAAATATCTTTGGGAATAATGGTTCTTTTTTATTTATTCTTCTAATTAATTCTAATTTTCATCCGATAACTAGCATCCGTAATACTCTTACTTTTATAGGAAACTCATCTTCCTAAAGTCAGATGAGTAAGTCACCACATAAGTTATCTAACTTAGCCAAAATTTACTGAACCATCTTGATTGAATTCATAAGTATATCCATCAATGGTTTTAGAGGTTGTCCTCATCGTGCCATCTCCATTAAAATAATAATATTTATCATCTTTATACAGCCATCCACACCTCATATTTCCAACATAATTTAAATAGTACCAATTTCCCTTATTAAAAATCCATTCTCCAGATTTCATACTGCCATCAAAATTTAAATAATACCATTGGTCGTCACATTCAATCCAACCAGTTTCCATAACTCCATGAGAATTTAAGTAATACCATTTTTTATCATAGTATAACCATCCCGTTTTCATATTTCCATTTGCAGTTAAATAATACCATTTATCATCAATATATATCCATCCAGTTACCATACTTCCATTCGCTGTTAAAAAGTACCACTTGTCATTATATTCAATCCAGCCTGTCTTCATTATTCCATTATTATCTAAAAAATACCATTCATTTTTGTACATTAACCATCCTGTTTGCATTTCACCTTTAGAATTTAAATAATAATAATTATCTTCATCTTCCATCCAATCGGTTTCCATATTACCTCTACTATTGAAATAAAAATAATTTTTATATTTATTATCATAAAACCAAGTATTCTTTAAATATTTACCAGCAGAATCATTATATCTCCATCTTCCATTTACTATTACCCATTGATTGGGTTTAAGTATTGCATCAATTGAATCTGCAGCATTAGGAGACACTGGGATTCCCAAATATATATTTAAAGTATAAGTTCCCACTCTTTGAGTATCCTCATCTTTAAGTCCTATATTAATTGTATATTTGCCTATTCCATTGAATTTTAATTTAATGGAATTTCTCTCTTCTAGCTTTCTGCCGTTAACAGTAATCGAATAATTACCCTCTTCTGGTGTTGTTTTAAGGTCGACTATATCTGTTCCTTGATCCAATTCTATATTATAGAAATTATTACTTTTATCAAATCCAATAGTGCTATCATTTATATTTATATCGTTTAAATAAACAGTATCTTTTCCACCTCTATATACGTAAACAGTGTATGTTGTTATGCTTTTAGTTTCACTATCTTCAACTCCTATTTCTACTTTATTTTTACCTTTATCTAAAATTAAAATTTCTTTATAATTATCATATTTAGCTACTTCTTGACCATTAATTTTAACAATATCTGAAATACTATCTGGTTTAACTCTAATTAATATTTGATCTTCATCTTTATCAACATCTATAATATACGAATATACATCTTTGGAAAAATGAAGATCATACGCTCCACTTATATAAATATCTTTTAAATAAGGCTTTTCTTCTGCATAAGCTTTTGTAGTTATTAAATTTAAACAATTTGGTTCTATTGCTGCAAAAACGTTAATAATAGCTACTGCTACAATTATATTTCTAATGCTTTTAATCATGATTCGCCTCTTCTCCTAATATCTATCTCTATATTAATAATGTTACCATTATAATACTTTACTGTAAACTTAGGTTTCACATGAAAATTCTTAATTTTATATGAATTTTTATTAACAAATAAAAAAAGACGGCTTCTACAAAGGTAGAAACCATCTTCTCAAATTTTCAATATTTAATAATATTAAACTTTCATTATATATCTTTACTTTCAATTGCATAAAACAATATCATAAAAGTAAATTTTTATTTCAAGATGGTAGAATAAGGAAACCTAATTTGCATGCGCTCACTGGGTAAGTGACTCACACCAAATCATAGATTTCTCTTTTTAAAGGAAACTCGACTCTCTGCGTTCGCTGAGTAAGTTCGACTAGCCAAATCATAGATGCTCACAGAGAAAGTTCGAGAACCCAAATGTAAAATTTGGACTCTCACTTTTGGAGTCTTAGAGGAAACCCGATTCGCATGCGCTCACTGGGTAAGTGACTCACACCAAATCATAGATTTCTCTTTTCAAAGGAAACTCGACTCTCTGCGTTCGCTGAGTAAGTTCGACTAGCCAAATCATAGATTTGGAGTCTTACTTAACCCAAGCTCCACTAGCTGCTAATTTGTACCCGTCAACTGTTGTGTTAGCAAGCATTGCACCTGATGCATTTAAGTAGTACCAAGTTCCATTGTCATTTAACCAACCAGTTTTCATTGCTCCTGATCCGTTTAAGAAGTACCAAGTTGATCCATCTAGAACCCAACCAGTTTTCATTGCTCCTGATGCATTTAGGAAGTACCAAGTTGATCCATCTTTAACCCAACCTGTAGCCATAACACCATCAGCTTTTAAGTAGTACCAAGATCCATCTTGAATCCAACCTGTAGCTTTAGTTCCATCAGTTTTGTTATAAGTCCAAGTTCCATCTGTAGCTTGTACCCATCCAGTTTTAGTTTCTACTGGAGTTCCTACTGGAGTCTGGTCAGGTGTTTTGTTACCAATTATTGCGTAAACTTCATCTGCTTCGTTCCAAACAATCATGTCGTTTTGGTCATAAACAGATAACTTGTTCATAGATCCATCTACTTTGTAAACTTTATTCCAAGAATCAGTGTTGTCGAATTTATAAACATATCCAGCATCTAGTCTCCAAAGGTTACCATCAGCATCTACATCTACAGTTACTGCATTTTCTGAATCAACCTTTGTGAAATCAGTATAATAATATCCATTAGTTGATTTTAATTCTATTGTTTGTGCATCTACTGAAGTTCCGTCTGCTGTATATGCTATAACTTTTCCATCAACTATATTGAATTTTGCATTAGCAAGTAAAGTTTCTGAAAGTCCAGCATCATCTGAAATTACATATGTGTTTACAGTTTTAGCATATTTAGCTCCATCTACATCACCTGAAGCTTGAGCTTTAGATATTTTTTGGATAGCTTCAAAACTTACTTGGTTAGTACCTGCACCTGTAAATGCTTTAGTATCAGCAGTTACATTAACGCCATCTATTTTAGTAATTACTTTATCACTTGTAACTGTGATTGTTGCAGTTCTGTAAATGTTGTTTGCATCTTGTCCAATTTCTTTTTGTCCTGAAACTGCTACTGTAGTTCCGTTTTCTGTATCCTTTGTATTTGTTAATGAAGCTGTTTTAGTATCTTCTTTTTCAACTTTAATCTTTCCTACATTGTAGTCTCCATCAATATAATTTCCTGTTGCATCAGTATATACTATTGTTGCTCCTGCACCTGTTGTGTAAGTAGTTTTATACCAATCTGCACTAAATTTAGCTCCTGGAATTTCTTCTAAATCAGTCTCAGTTTTAGTGGCAGCATAATCAGTATATCTGTCTTTTGCATCTGATTTAACATTCTTTCTTAAAGCTGTTGCAGCATCATCTCTATTATTAGATGATAAGTCAGTATCTGTTACTTTACCATTTGATAAATCAACATAGTAATTACCATCCTCTACATTAACATATTTATCTGAATAAGTACCAGTAATAGTTGAACCTGAATCAACATTATCTAGTTGTGAATAAGTACCTCCATTTAAATAATATGCTGCATCTGTATTTCCATCTTTAGTGTTTCCATCAACATAGAATTGACCATCTTTATAAGCTACTGCTTCATATATAGTTCCTTCTTGTGAATCTATTTTTTGGTAATCTGCTGCATTTACACCTGTAGCTGGTACTATTGAAGCAATAGCAGCTGCGGCTACTAATAGCGATGTTATTTTATTCATTCTTTTTATCATTTGTATATTCCTCCTAAAGTTTTATCTTTTGTTTTATCTTCTGTTTTATTAAATATAATGTAGTGTGGTTTTCTTAACCATGAGTTTATTCTAACATCATATTCAATCTTTTGGAATAGTTTTTTTTAAAATTATACTGTAATTATAATTCCTGTAAAACTATTTTAATCCTATGTGTAAATTAAAATACAATTTTGCTATAATTATACATTATATATTAATTAACAATCCGTTTACTCCAAAGCAAAAAGCTCTACTAAACCTTATAATATAAGTAAAATCAAAGAAGACGAGGTTAAACCTCGTCTTTGAATAATTTATCAATTTTTAATCTTCTGAATTAAAGGAAACTCGACTCTCTGCGTTCGCTGAGTAAGTTCGACTAGCCAAATCATAGATTTGGAGTCTTACTTAACCCAAGCTCCACTAGCTGCTAATTTGTACC
>JAKBFR010000150.1 GCA_021837545.1 Bacillota bacterium
TTTTGTACATAATAAGTTCCATTATTCTCATCTAAAACCTTTATCTTATTCCCATATATTTCAGTAAATCCCTCAAGAACACCTCCAGCAATGACTACTATTAGTATTGCTGGAACTATTAACATGAGAATATTAGAAATTGTAAGCCGCTTTTTTATCATCATAGTATGGTATCCTCCTAATTTATCCGATATCTAGCATCTTTGGATGCCAGCTCCTGGATAAGTTCTTCTAAGCCTCAGGGTAAAAAAAATTGTATTGCTATTAAGATAACTCCACCTGAAGCTAAGAATCACTTTATCACCTAACTAAGAGGTACCCTCTTAGTTAATTTAATATTCCTTCTTTTCAAATAGTGCATATGCTCCTGAAAAAAATACTAACGAATATCCCAAAAGCAATCCTATAATTGTTAAAATTGATTTAATTGGCATTTGTGCTCCAATAAAAAGTTTATACCAATTTGTATATGAAACAAATATCATTGATGATATTGAAGGAATAATTATTCCGCTCAACATAATTATAATATAAACTAAAACTGAAAGCATCACTGAAGAAGAGCTACTTTTTGATAATTGTGATATTAATATAGAAAGAAGAATTGTTGGTATTATAGGGAATATCGATACAACATATGCTATAAAAATCTCAGGGATATTTATTACTGTTGTTCTTCCAAAAAATATTCCCATAACTGAACTTACAATAAATGTTATTACTAAAATACTTATTACATAAATCAAAATAGATATCATTTTAGAAACAAGAATTTCATTTCTGCTTATTGGCCTTGTTATTATCGATTTTATTGTTCCGTTTTCTTGTTCTGCTGCAAAAAGATCAGCTACTGCCATAAAAATAACTAACGGAATTAAACCATTAGTCAATATTGATAATATATTTAATGGAAGATTAGATAATGAAACATTAATTAAACCGCCGGTAAAATTGCTTATTACACCTAGTGCCATGCTTAATATTCCAATACAAATTAATAATATTTTGTACTTACTTCTTTTAAATAGTTTTATGTTTTCATTAATTATTCCGGTTTTTATTGCATTCATACCTCTTCCCCCTTTCTCCCAACATGTTTAAGAAAATATTTTTCTAAAGTTTCGCATTCATCTAGTGCATTTTTCATTGATGTTACATTTAATAACTTTCCTTCTTTTATAATGCCAACTTTATTACACATAAGTTCTATTTCGTGAGCAATATGACTTGAAACAAGAAATGTTATACCAAGTTTTGCTTGTTTAATTATGATTTCTCTAATATCTACAGTTCCTTCTATATCTAATCCATTGGTAGGTTCATCTAGAATTACTAATTTAGGGTTAGATATTAATGCTAGCGCAAGCCCTAATCGTTGTTTCATTCCAAGGGAAAAGTTTTTGACCTTCTCATTAGCATATTTTATTAATCCTGTTTGTTGCAGTATATCATCTATTCTTGGTGTTTTAATTTCTGTATAATAATTTGCTGCAAGTCTTAGGTTTTCTCTAGCTGAAAGATACTCATATATTGCTGGTGCCTCAATAAGACATCCAATTTCTTTAAAAGCCTTTGAGCTTTCCTCTAAAGAATTAATTCCCAATATTTCAACACTTCCTTTGTCTGCATAAGACAAACCAGTGATAATTTTCATAGTAGTAGTTTTCCCAGAACCATTTGGACCAAGTAAACCAAAAATATCTCCTTTTTCAATATCAAATGATATATCCATAATTCCACGACCATTTTTGTATGTCTTTGTTAAATCATTCACTTTAAGTACAGATGTCATAGTAATTCCTCCTTTTCTCTAAAAAATAATTATCTCAAAATATTTTAAAAGTATAAATTTACTCATACGTAGATATTTAGTTATCAATGATCAATGCTCGCTTAATGAAAATTGAGCATTGATCATTGCATTTAATATTTTAACTTTCCAAATTTATTTTACATATGAGTATAACTTTTTACTACAAATTTTTAAAATACTTATTATTTTAGTCTTCTTTATCTCTCATTTTGTTTTGCATAGTTTGAACATTTTTACCTGTTGTATCAATAGAATCTGCTTTTGTTGAATTTACAGCACTAATTGTAGTATCTACAGAAACTTCAATTTCATGTGAAACACCACTTTCATCGTCGCCAGTAATTACAATTTTAAAGCTATTAGCAGTTAATGTACTTCCATCTACTTTTGCATCCATACTTAAAGACTTAACATCTATATTCTTTAGAGTTGGTATACTATTTAATGCTTCTTTTAACCCATCTTTTCCTGTTTCAACTTTGTTGTTATCTTTTTTATTATTTTGCTCTTCAGCCGCTGCTGAAATAGCTAATTTTGCAAGTTCAGGAATTTGTGCACCCTCAAGATTTACACTAATTGAATCTCCGTCTACAACAAATTGATTTTTAACATCTCCAACTAAAGTATCTAAAACCATTTCGCCTAGTTTTGCTTTACTTGATGAAGGATCAAATTTTTTCTCCATCTTCACATTTCTCTCATTACCATTACTAGTTCTGGCATAATAATTTTCTCCATCTTTAACAATAGATTTACCATCTATTCTACTTGTTTCAGCTTCTTTTGTAACATCACCAATTTTTATATTTGTAATTGAAGAATTATTAGTACCTTCAAGCTTTTCTACACTAGTTCCTGAAATGTCAGTAGTTCCATTATCCTTTACTTCAAATGATGTAGAGAATGTAGCATTGCTAGTAGTTGCTATATTTTTTGCTGCACTTTTATATGTTTCATATCCTGTAGCTCCACTTGCTGATGCTGATACAGTAATTCCTAATAACATACATCCAGTTAATGCAGTTATCACTATCGTCTTAATTTTTTTACTTTTCATAGTTTACATCTCCTTTAATTTTTATAGCTATTAACATACAAATTTGACTTTTTTAATTTGTCTATTAACATCTTATTTTCATTATAAAAGTTGTGTATAATTTTTTTATAAATGATATATAAACAATATATAAACATTTCACTTATAATTATCTTTTATCACATTCCAATAAACTTGCCATTAATCTTTAGTTATGACAAAAATATTAATAATTTGACCATTATAACAAATCAAACTAATGCCAGTGAGAGATACTTATACCTATATACTAAAAGATAATAGCTTTGAAGTGATCCCCATCACCTCAAAGCTATTATCTTTATTCCATCCCAATAAATTCGACTTTCTCCACATTCTTAATGTTAAGCAAGCCATCAGTTAATGTTTTTATGTCCCCATCCACAGTTGAAAGATCTATTGTTATGCTTAAATTAGCATATCCGTTTAGAGGTATACCTTGATTTATTGTCAAGATATCTCCTCCTTGTTCTGAAATATAATTACTAATAGTAGACAAAAGTCCTTTTTCGTTTTTAAATATAATATTGTAAGTAATTTTTCTGCCCTCTGAAGTTTCTGCAAAATCAAATACAAAATCTTTATATTTATAATATACACTTCTGCTGATACCAGCAATTTTTACAGCTTCTGTTATTTCTTTTACCTTACCGTCCTTTAATACCTTCTTAGCAAAAAGAACTTTTTCATAAACATCTGGTAAAACCCTTTTATCTATAACTAAATAATCTCCACTCATTAGTTTCTACCTTCTATAATGGTTGCCCCCGCATCATCTAAAGATAACTCTAATATATCCCATTCCAATCCTTTTATTTTTAAAAAATTTTTAAGCTCATTGCTAAAGCGCTCATCCTTTTCATCGATAATCACCATGATTGTCGGACCTGCTCCACTTAAGTAGCACCCTAATGCTCCTAATTCATAGCTCTTATTATACACCTCTTCAAAACCAGGAATCAACTTACTTCTGTAATTTTGGTGAAAGGCATCTTTACATGCATGTTTTAATAATTCATATTTACCACTTGAAAAACATGCTACCATGAGAGCTGCTCTTGAAACGTTGTAAACTCCGTCTTTTAAGCTTATCTCTTTTGGAAGTACACTTCTTGCTTTTTTTGTAGATAATCTAAAATTAGGAATTATTGATACAAACTTAATTCCATTTTTAACATCTATTTTATCATAAAAAGTCTTGTTTTCATCAACTATTGCAACAACCATACCCCCTAGTAGTGCTGGTGCAACATTATCTGGATGACCTTCAATTTCTACAGCCATCTCTAATAATTCATTTTCTGAAAACTTCTTACCTAAGATTTCGTTAGCACCTACTAGTCCCCCAACTATGCACGTAGAGCTACTTCCAAGACCTCTAGATACTGGTACATCTTGTTTTATTTCACTTATTTCTAATCCTTTTATTTTATAGCCCGCTTTATCAAAACAATGTTTCATTGCTTGATAAATTATATTTTTTTCATTACAAAATTCTTTTGGCATCCCATTAAATTTCAGACCAGCTTCTGTTTCTCTGAATTCAAAATCATTATATAATTTTAATGCTATTCCGAGTGTATCAAATCCTGGTCCCATATTCGCTGATGTAGCTGGCACTCTAACTCTAATCATACACATTCCCCTATGAATTTAAGTAAGAAACTAGAGCATCTCTCATCTCTGACTTATCCCAAACTTCATCATGTAATACTTTATCAGTTTCCAAAGTGCTTAAGCTATTTGGTATTTTATTATTTGTTCTAGCTGATAACTTTTCCAACACTTTAAAATCATTTATTTTTTCTACATCAATATCAAGAGCATTACAAATACTTCTTGGGAATTTGAATGGACTTGCTGTTGAAAGTATTAAAGATGGTTTATCATCTTTAGTTTCTTCTACATATTTCTTTTTAACTACATATGCTACCGCTGTATGAGTATCCATTAAATAATTATCTTTTTCATAGACTTCTTTTATTGCTGCATATACTTCTTCAGTGCTTGCAAAGTTTCCATAGAATTCTTTTATGAAGTTTTTGATTTTTTCATTTACTTCATAGACACCCTTAGTGTTTAAATCTTTCATAAGTTTACTAACAACTTCAGCATCTCTTCCACTTGCTTCAAATAATAATCTTTCAAGATTTGATGAAACAAGTATATCCATCGATGGTGATTCTGTTAAAACAAGTTCTCTCTTCTTATCATATACCCCAGTTTCAAAGAAGTCTGCTAAAACTTTGTTTTCATTTGATGCACAAATAAATTTATCTATTGGTAATCCCATTTGTTTTGCATAATATCCTGCTAAAATATTCCCAAAGTTACCTGTTGGAACTACTACATTTATAGCATCATCTTTTTTTATTACCCCTTGATTTACTAAATTAAAATATCCATAAAAATAATATACTATTTGAGGCACAAGTCTTCCAATGTTAATTGAGTTTGCAGATGACAAAATAAATCCTTTTT
>JAKBFR010000026.1 GCA_021837545.1 Bacillota bacterium
AGTGACTCAACTTAATAATATAGTTAAGTACTATAGGAGAACCGAATCCAGATGGAGGAAGTTCTCTTTTTTATTAGAAATAAACATATCTCTTTTGATTTAGTATCCTTAACCTACAAGCAAATGATATAATAATCGTATTAATATTTTATTAATAGTATAGCTAGAGATAATCTAGTCAATAGTAAGAATAATTGGGGTAAATTATGGATAGATTTAATTGTATTTTGAATGACGAAAAATATATGTATTATTTAAAAAGGAATAAGAATTTTGAAAAGGCCAGAAAGTTTTGTAAACATAATTTAAAACATTTTTTAGATGTAGCAAGGATTGCTCAGTTAATAAATCTAGAAGAGAATTTGAGATTTGAAAAGGAAATTATATATACAACTGCAATTTTACATGATATAGGTAAATCATTTCAGTATGAAAATGGTACACCACATGAAATAGCTTCATGGGAAATTGCAAAAGATTTCTTAGAGGAGTATGAATTTAATAAAGAAGAAATTGAATTTATAAGGCAAGGGATATTAGGACATAGAGATAAGACAAATAAAGGATTTTCAGCACTTATATATAGAGCAGATAAACTTTCTAGGCTATGTATTAGTTGTAAGTCTAAAAATGAATGTAATTGGAGTGATGAAAAGAAAAACACAAAAATATATTATTAGGAGGTTTTGGATATAATGAAAATAGGAAATAAAGAATTTAAAATCGGAGAAAGAACATATATTATGGGAATATTGAATTTTACTCCAGATTCTTTTTCTGATGGGGGAATATTTAATAATATAGATGTAGCTATAAATCATGTAAAAAAAATGATAGATGATGGAGCTGACATAATAGATGTAGGGGGAGAATCTACGAGACCAGGTTATACATTAATAAGTGATGAAGAAGAGATAAGCAGAATTGTTCCTATAATAAAAGCTATAAAAGAAAGTTTTGATATTCCAATATCTATAGATACATATAAAGCAAGGGTAGCTGAAAAAGCATTAGAAGCTGGAGCTGACCTTATTAATGATATATGGGGATTTAAAAAAGAAGAAGATATGGCAAAGGTTGCAGCAAAATATAATGTACCTTGTTGTTTAATGCATAATAGAGACAATGAAGTCTATAAAAATTTAATGGAAGACATATTCGATGATTTGCGAGAAAGTATAAAAATAGCTAAAGAAGCTGGAGTAAAAGATGAAAACATAATATTAGATCCTGGCATAGGTTTTGCTAAAAGTTATGAACAAAATTTAGAAACCATGAATAATCTAGAAAGGTTTAAAGAACTTGGATATCCAATACTACTAGGAACATCAAGAAAACGAATGATAGGACTTACTCTAGATTTGCCAGTAGAAGAAAGAGTAGAAGGCACTGTTGCTACAACGGTTGTTGGAATAATGAAAGATGCTTGTGACTTTGTAAGAGTTCATGATGTGTTAGAAAATTCAAGAGCTGCAAAAATGACTGATGCGATTGTAAGAAGATAGGATGGATGAATTTTGGATAAAATGTATATAAGAGAGTTGGAGTTATTTGGGTTTCATGGAGTTTTTGAAGAAGAAAAAAGACTTGGCCAAAAGTTTATATTGTCTTTGGAATTAGAATTAGATTTAAAGTTAGCAGGGAGAACTGGAGATTTAACGAAATCAGTACATTATGGTGAGTTGTGTGAAAAAGTAGATAAAGAATTTGTAAGAAAAAGCTATGAACTTATAGAAACTGTAGCTTTAAATTTAGCAGATTTTATTCTTAATGAATATAAAATAATAAGAGGCGTTAAAGTATTTTTAAAAAAACCTTGGGCACCAGTAAGAAAACACTTAGATACTGTGGAAATAATGGTTGAAAGAAGAAGGCATAAAGCCTATATAGGTATAGGATCTAATATTGGTGATAAAGAGAAGTATTTAAAAGAAGCAATAAATAAAATATCAATAGAAAAAAATATTGAAATAGGAAAACAGTCTTCATTTATTGAAACAAAGCCATGGGGATATTTGGACCAAGAAGATTTCTTAAATGCAGTTGTAGAAATAGAAACAATATTAGAACCAGAAGAACTTATGGATTTATTACTTAAAATTGAAGAAGAACTAGATAGAGAAAGAACAATAAAGTGGGGACCTAGAACTATTGATTTAGATATAATTATGTATGATGATTTAATTTCTTCTGATGAAAAAGTGATTCTTCCGCATCCGAGAATGCATGAAAGAGAATTTGTATTAAAATCATTAAATGAAATAGCACCATATCTTATGCATCCTGTGCTTAATAAGAGAGTTTTTACTTTGTTAGCAGAACTTGAATTAAATAATTGAAAATGCATTAAGAAAGATTGAGTATAAAATAATTTGGTAAGGTAGGAGTATTTTTATGAGAAGTTCACTAAAGTTTACAAATAAATTAAATATGTTATCTGAAATGGAATGTGAATCTAAGTTTCAAATATTAGAATATGAGACTTTAGATGGAGCAATCGATATTGAAACTGCTTTTGGGCTTAATATAATTAGGCAAAGTGGAATAAAGTTAAAACAAATAAGAATAATATTGGATGATAGTTCAGTAAAGCTTGAACCAAGTTCTTTAAGCTATATGAAGGGTAATATAGAAATAAGTAATAAATCAGGCGGATTATTAGGATTTGGCAAAAAGATAATATCAAGTAAACTAATGGGAGAAACTGCATTTAAACCTAATTATAGTGGTACTGGAGAAATATTTTTAGAACCATCTTTCGGACATTATGCATTGATAGAACTAGAAGATGATGAAATAATAGTGAGCGATAATATGTTCTATGCATGTGAAGATGGAATAGAAGTTAATGCAACAATGCAAAAAAATATTTCATCTGCATTCTTAGGAAGTGAAGGTTTGTATCAAACTAGAATTGAAGGAAGCGGAATAGTTGCGCTTAAAGTTCCAGTTCCAGAAAGTGAAATATTCAAATGTATATTAATTAATGATATATTAAAAGTAGATGGAAATTTTGCGATTTTAAGAACAGGTAATATTGAGTTTTCCGTAGAAAAGTCATCTAAATCTATTGTTGGAACAGCACTTAGTGGAGAAGGAATGGTTAATGTATATAGGGGTACAGGCGAAGTATGGCTAATGCCAACAAAAAATATATATAAAGAGTTAAAAATGAAAGGATTAAACAATTTACAGCCTAAAATAGATACAGATAGATAGTGTTCCTAATTTAAAATAAGCGTTATTTATTTACCTAACGAAGGTGATGTAAATATGTTTAATACTTTGATATATTAAAGTTGTAAAGAGAAATATAGATGGGTATAATTAGATACTAGGTACATTCAAAAAACATACGCATATAAAAAAAGCGCGAAGCGCAATTAAAAACATTTTACAAATAAAAAAGTGCGAATAAATTTTCTTTATGTGCTTAAATAATTATACGATGAGGTGATAAAGTGAGTTCTTTAGAGTCAAAAATTAAAAGTAAAGAATTGGATTTGTTTTTCAAAGCAATTTTAGAACTTAAAGATATAGAAGAATGCTATAAATTTTTTGAAGATGTAGCAACTATAAATGAAGTTAAATCATTAGCTCAAAGATTACATGTAGCAAATTTACTTAAGCATAAAAAGACTTATTCAGAAATAGCTGAAATAACAGGTGCTAGTACAGCAACTATCAGTAGAGTCAATAGATGTTTAAATTATGGAAGTGATGGCTATAATCTAGTATTAGAAAGATTAGAGGCTGAAAAAATAGATTAATATCAATACTAATTAAAAAAGAATGAACCGAAATGTAATGATTTTAGAAGTAGTCGATTTTTAATAAAAACAGAAGATTGTAAATCGTTATAAAAAATACTATACTAGTTAAGATGAAACACCTGTAAAAGCTAAAAATAACATTGTCTTTTATGGGTGATTAAAAATATTATAGTAATTGAGTACTATAACAGAATAAAAAAGTGAGGTAAAATTATGGGTAGAATGTTTGGAACTGATGGAGTTAGAGGTGTTGCAAATACAGAATTAACAGCAAGGATTGCATATGACCTTGGAAGAGCTGGAGCATATGTGTTAACAGAAGGAGCTCATAAGCCTAAAATATTAGTTGCAAAAGATACAAGAATATCAGGAGATATGTTAGAATCAGCATTAATTGCAGGAATATTATCAGTTGGAGCTGAAGCCGTAGTACTTGGAGTAGTGCCAACACCAGCTGTTGCATATTTAACAAGAAAATATGGAGCTGATGCAGGAGTTATGATATCTGCATCACACAATCCTGTGGAATATAATGGAATTAAATTTTTCAATGATAAAGGATACAAGCTTTCAGATGAATTAGAAGATGACATTCAAAGCGTTATTGAAAATGATTTTGAAGGAGTTCCAAATCCAATTGGTACAGACTTGGGAAGAGAAATAATTGAAGTATCAGCATTAGACGACTATATAGAATTTGCTGAAAGTACAATACCTTATAGTTTGAAGGGTTTAAAAATAGCTTTAGATTGTGCAAATGGAGCTTCATATCAATCATCAGTAAAGGCATTTAGGGACTTAGGTGCTGATGTTTTTGTAATTAATGATAATCCAGATGGAACAAATATAAATGAAAATTGCGGATCAACACATCCTGAAGAATTAATGGAATATGTAGTAAAAAAGGGTTGTGATTTAGGGTTTGCATTTGATGGTGATGCAGATAGATGCTTAGCTATTGATGAAAAGGGTAATTTAATAAATGGTGACTTTATATTAATGTTATGTGCAAAGTATTTGAAAGACCTTGGAAAGCTAAAAGATGATACTTTAGTTGTAACTGTAATGAGTAATCTTGGCTTAGATATTACATGTAAAAGAGAAGGAATCAATCTTGTTAAAACTAGTGTTGGAGATAGATATGTTTTAGAAGAAATGGTTAAAGATAAATATGTTTTAGGTGGAGAACAATCAGGTCATGTTATATTCTTAGAATATAATTCAACTGGAGATGGATTGGTTACAGCACTTCAAATTGCAGGCATAGTTAAGAAAAAGGAAACTCCTTTATCAGAATTATGCTCAATAATGAAAGAACTTCCACAAGTATTAGCTAATGCAACAATACCAAATGACAAGAAGGATTTATATTTAACAGATGATGAAATACAGGGTGAAATAAAGAAAATAGAAGCAGCCTTAAATGGTGTAGGAAGAGTTCTTATCAGACCTTCTGGAACAGAACCATTAGTTAGAGTTATGCTTGAAGGTGAAGATCAAGAAGAAATAGATAAGATGGCCCATAATTTAGCAAATTTGATTGAAAAAAAATGTAGTTAAGACTATTCTATTAAAGCTTTATATATTGATTAAACTACAAAAGGTATTAAATATGTTTTAGTATACAATATGATGTACAAACCGTTCTAATTTACGCGTATATATTGTGTATTCAAAAGTTTATTTGACCTTTTTGTGGGCTAATCATATATTATAATTTTAAAGATACGTTATTATGTATTTAAAAAATTTATTTTATGGAGGAGAAGAAAATGGACGGTGAATCAGCCCAGACAACTAATATGATTACGCAAATTTTATTTTTAGTTGTATTAACATTAATCAATGCATTTTTTTCATCAGCGGAGATGTCAATTGTTTCAGTAAACAAAAATAAAATGAAAATGTTGGCAAATGAAGGGAATAAGAAAGCAAAAATGCTTTGTAAATTGATTGAAGAACCAACAAAATTCCTATCAACAGTTCAAGTAGGGATAACACTCGCAGGATTTTTTGCAAGTGCTTCGGCTGCTACAGGAATTTCAGAACAATTAGGTGAATTTTTTATTAGTATAAATGTACCATATGGATATCAAGTTGCATTTATAGGGGTTACAATTGTATTATCATATTTCACATTAGTATTTGGAGAATTGGTTCCAAAGAGAATAGCTTTAAGAAAAACTGAATATATAGCTATGGCATCTCTTAGACCAATAATGATTATTTCTAAAATTGCTGCTCCATTTATAAAAGTATTATCACTATCAACATCTTTAATAGTAAAGCTTATGGGGTTAGATAGTGAAAATTTAGAAGACATAGTAACGAAAGAAGAGCTTAAATCATATATAGAATCAGGAGAAGAACATGGTGCTATAAATGAAAGAGAAAAAGAAATGATAGAAGGAATATTTGAATTTGATAATAAAAAAGTTGAAAAAGTTATGACACCTAGGACAGAAGTATATTGCATAAATATTAACGAATCATTAAGTTCTTATTTAGATGAATTATTGGAGATGAGATATTCAAGAATTCCAGTATATGAAGATGATATAGACAATGTAATAGGTATTCTATATATGAAGGATTTTATAATTGAGGCTAAGAATAAAGGCTTCGATAATGTAAATGTTAAAGATATATTAAAAGAACCATACTTTGTTCATGAAGGTAAGAATGTACAAGAATTATTTAAATTACTACAAATATCACAACGTCACATAGCTGTTATAATCGATGAATATGGGGGCTTTTCTGGTATTATAACTATCGAAGATCTCATTGAAGAGATAATGGGAGAAATTAATGATGAAGATGATAGTAGTGAAGAACGTATTAAGAAAGTGGCAGAAAATACTTTCTTAGTAGATGGTTTAACTACTTTAGAAGAATTAAATGATGAATTGGATATAGATATTGAATTGGATGACATTGATACTATAAGTGGATTCCTTATTAATTTAATTGGAAATATTCCATCGAAAAATGATGACAAGATAGTAGAATATAACGGTATAACTTTTAAAATAGATAAATTAGGTGAGAAGAGAATCGAAAAGATTCTTATAAAGTTAAAAGATAGAGATTAAACTAATATAAAAAGATGACATTGCATTTGATTCAAGTGCAATGTCATCTTTTTTATGCCTAGAAATATCTAGGTAAAACTTGAGTATGCATCGAAGTGCAAGATTATAATTTACTTATAAATTTTATGAATAATAAATCATTCACAAGGGGATAAATAGATTTATATAAAAATAATGTTTTTACAAAAGGAGACAATATATATGGAGAAGGAAATTTATAATGATTATTTTCTAGTAATGCCAAGTGGAAACTGCAAGGGATTTAATGATTTAGAATCCGCTAAAGCATATATAAACATATATTATGAACGGAAAATTAATGATGGTATCCATGAAGAGGGCTATGATGATGCTACAGAAATAGGTGGAGATAAACCTAGAAAAAATATATGTACACAATTAGGGGTCGAAGAAGGGAAATGCAAAGTATACAAAACTGAAGATTTTATTGGAAAACTTAGTGAAGAGTTAGTTTTTGATGAAGAAAAAGAAGAAGTGATTTCAAAATTGTGCGAAGGGAAAATAGATTTAAATATATATGATTATAGTTTAGATGAAATTTTAGCAAATGTTGAAGAAATTGATGTTATGGAAGCTTATGGAGATCAAGTAAGAGGATGAGTTTTAAATGCTAATTATCATAAAAGAGTCATAAAAGTTAACATATTTAAATTATCAATCAATGCTATTTAAATAGTTAATATAATTAAATAAACAATATAACTATTGATAAATATGCAAAAAAATGAATGAATAAATGACAAATGGCTAATTTAATCATAATTTAAATAAGCAAAAAAACAATAATGTAAAATATATTTCTAAAACGTTGACAATAGTAAAAACGGAGCGTAAAATCTACATTAACAGGAAAATTTAATATGTCCTTTAGTTATTAAATGCTGAGATGGAGAAAATTATTTAGCAGACAAGTTGCAGAGAGTCGATGGTTGGTGAGAATCGATACTTTAGCTTTAGAATTATCACTCCTGAGCAGAATCCAGAAAGAGAAAGAGAATTTCTTGAGTAAAAGATATCCGGTGTGCATCCGTTATATGCAAGGGTTTGTTAGAACCTAGTGATATTATATAAGGCGGAATATTATCCCACTTCTTATGATTCATATCATTAAGGGTGGATTTTTTTAACTATTTTTAAGGGGGAGAGGTAATGGATAAGCATGTATTATCAGCTTTGGTAAGGAATTCATCTGGTGTTTTAAGCAGAGTTAGTGGATTGTTTTCAAGAAGAGGATATAACATTGACAGTCTAACTGTTGGTAGAACTGAAGATCCTTCAATTTCAAGAATGACGATCACTCTTATGGGAGATGACAATGTATTAGAACAAGTTAAAAAACAATTAAACAAATTAGAAGATGTAGTAAGAGTTATAGATTTTAAAGCTAATGAATCAGTTTATAGAGAGCTAGTACTAATTAAAGTAAAAGCAAATGCTGAAAATAGAGCAGCAATAAATGAAACTGTAAAAATTTTTAGAAGTAAGATAATTGATTTATCTACTGATACTTTAACAATAGAATTAACTGGGGATGAAGATAAAATATCAGCATTAATAAACTTAATGGAAGAATACGGAATAGAAGAATTAGTTAGAACTGGTGTTACAGCACTTCAAAGAGGCGAAAAAACTATAAAGAATTCTGTTGAAAGTTATTAATATAAGCTGAATTCATAAATGGGAGCAATAAGCAATGCAAAAGGGAAGGGGGAGAATAATATATGGCTAAGAATGCGGTGAAAATATTTGATTCTACTCTGAGAGATGGAGCTCAAGGTCAAGGAATCTCATTTTCACTAGAAGATAAGATTAAGATAGTAAAAGCTTTAGATGAAATGCAGATTGATTATATTGAAGCTGGCAACCCTGGATCAAATCCAAAAGATATGGAATTTTTCAAAAGGCTTAAGGATATGCACCTTAAAAATTCTAGAGTAGTAGCATTTGGGTCAACTAGAAAACCTAATGTCAATGTAGAAGATGATAAAAATTTAAAAGATTTATTGTCATCTGGAGCGGATACAATTGTTATATTCGGAAAATCATGGGATTTTCAAGTTACAGATATTATAAAAACATCTTTAGATGAAAATATTGAAATGATAAAGGATACAATTAAATATTTGTGCAAGAAAGGAAAAGAAGTAATTTTTGATGCAGAACATTTTTATGATGGATATAAGGCAAATAAAGATTACGCAATGGCAACCTTAAAAGTAGCAGAAGAAGCTGGAGCACAAGTAGTAATTTTATGTGATACTAATGGAGGTACTTTACCTCAAGATATATACCATATAACTAAATTTGTAAAAAGCCAAATAGCAATAGAATTAGGAATTCATAGCCATGATGATATGGGAATGGCAGTTGCAAATTCAATTATGGCAGTAGAAGCTGGTGCAAAACAGGTTCAAGGAACATTCATTGGCATAGGAGAAAGATGTGGTAACGCTAATTTAAGTGCAATAATACCAATATTGAAGTTAAAACTTGGATATGAAGTGTTAAGCAATAATGAACTAGTCAATTTGACAAAATCAGCTAGGTATATTGCAGAGATATGTAATATTACATTGACGGATCAAACTCCTTTTGTAGGAAGTTCATCTTTTGCACATAAGGGTGGTATGCACATAGATGCAGTAACTAAAGCACCAAAATCATATGAGCATATAGAACCAGAATTAGTTGGAAATAAGAGAAGGTTTCTAGTTTCTGAAGTTAGTGGAAAAAGCACAATATTACAAGAAATAAAAAAAATATTTCCTAATGTTTCTAAAGATGATAATTCAGTTCAAAAAATTACAGATAGATTAAAAGAATTAGAATATGAAGGCTATCAATTCGAAGGGGCAGAAGGAACAGTTGAATTAGTTATAAGAAAAATTATTGGAAAATATAAACCATTCTTTAAATTAAATCATTTTAAGATTATTGGAGAACAACCTTATGGTACTGAAAACTTCACTTCAACAGCTGTAATAAATATTACAGTGGATGGACAAAATGAAATGACAGCGGCAGAAGGCGAAGGTCCAGTAAATGCACTAGATAAGGCAATTAGAAAAGCACTTGAAGTATTTTATCCAGAAATCAAACTAGCACGACTTGTAGATTATAAGGTTAGAGTGTTAGATTCAGAAAATGCAACAGAAGCAAAGGTAAGAGTTTTAATTGAATCAACAGATGGAATTGAGAATTGGAGTACTGTTGGGGTATCAAGAGACGTAATTCAAGCTAGTTGGATAGCGCTAGTAGATTCAATAGAATATAAATTAATCAAAGATATTGAAAGAAAAGTAAAAGCATATTTTTAAGGAGATGATTAAGACATGGGAATGACGATGACACAAAAAATATTAGCGGCTCATGCAGGATTAGAAACTGTAAAGGCTGGACAATTAATCGAAGCAAATCTTGACTTAGTTTTAGGAAATGATATTACAACTCCAGTAGCTGTAAATGAATTTAAGAAATTTGGAACAGATAAGGTATTTAGTAAAAGCAAAATTGCAATAGTTCCAGATCATTTTACTCCTAATAAGGATATAAAGGCAGCAGAGCAAGTTAAGTATATTAGAGAATTTGCTCAAAAGATGGAGATAGAAAACTTCTTTGAAGTTGGAGAAATGGGAATTGAACATTGTTTGCTACCGGAAAAGGGATTAGTTGTTGCAGGAGATGTTGTTATAGGAGCTGACTCACATACTTGTACATATGGAGCTCTTGGAGCATTTTCAACAGGTATTGGATCAACTGACATGGCAGCTGGTATGGCTACAGGACAATGCTGGTTTAAAGTACCATCTGCGTTGAAGTTTGTTCTTAAGAACAAACCTGCTAAATGGGTAAGTGGAAAAGATATAATATTACACATAATTGGAATGATTGGCGTGGATGGAGCATTATACAAATCAATGGAATTCGTAGGAGAAGGTTTAGAATATCTTTCAATTGATGATAGATTCACAATGGCGAATATGGCAATAGAAGCTGGTGGAAAGAATGGAATTTTCCCCGTTGATGATAAAACTATTGAATATTTAAAAGATCATGCAACTAGAGAATGGACTGTTTATGAAGCTGATGAAGATGCAGAATATGATGAAGTATTTGAAATTGACCTAAGTACATTAAGACCAACAGTTTCATTCCCGCATTTACCAGACAATACAAGAACAATTGACAATGTAGGAGATGTAGTGCTTGACCAAGTAGTAATAGGATCATGTACAAATGGTAGAATTTCAGATTTAAGAATAGCTAGAGATATCTTAAAAGGGAAAAGAGTTAAAAAAGGAATCAGATGTATAGTTATTCCAGGAACTCAAAAGATTTACTTACAAGCTTTAGAGGAAGGAATAATCAAGGACTTAGTTGAAGCTGGAGCAGTATTCTCAACACCAACTTGTGGACCATGTTTAGGTGGACATATGGGAATCTTAGCAAAAGGTGAAAGAGCACTATCAACAACAAATAGAAATTTCGTAGGAAGAATGGGACATGTTGAATCAGAAGTATATCTTGCAAGTCCAGCTGTAGCCGCAGCATCTGCATTAACTGGAAAAATAACTGACCCAGAATTAATCTAGGAGGTATTAGTAATGAGTGTAAAAGGTAAAGTATTCAAATATGGAGATAATGTAGATACAGATGTAATAATACCAGCAAGATATTTAAACACATCAGATGCTAAAGAACTTGCTGCACATTGTATGGAAGATATAGATTTAGATTTTGTAAAGAATGTAAAAGATGGAGATATAATTGTTGCAAATAAAAACTTCGGTTGTGGTTCTTCAAGAGAACATGCACCACTTGCAATTAAAACAGCTGGAATTAGTTGTGTTATAGCATCAACTTTTGCAAGAATATTTTATAGGAATTCAATTAATATTGGATTACCAATTTTAGAATGTGATGAGGCTGTAAAAAACATTACGGTAGGAGATGAACTGGAAGTTGATTTCTCAACAGGTCTTATAAAAAATTTAACTAAGGACCAAGAGTATCAAGGAGAAGCATTTCCGGAATTTATGCAAAAAATCATCGATAATGATGGGCTAATTGGATATATAGGAAATAATAAGGATAAAAAATAGTGAATTATTTGGGTTATCTTATTGAGGGGATTACGAAAAATAGATTTTATAAATTCAATTTTTCAAATTGTTCGACAATTTATCTTGAAATAATTAATATACAGATGGATAATACTAAGTAAGTAAGTAAGTAAGTACAATTTATTAAAAAAGTTTGAATTTTAGATATTAATAAATAAGCAATAAATTTATGTGAATAGAACGAGGGGGATTTTTATAATGAAATGCAATATAGCAGTAATACCAGGAGATGGAATAGGACCAGAAGTTGTAGAAGAAACTATAAAGGTTTTAAAAGTTATTGGGGATAAGTTTGGACATAGATTTGAATATGAATATGTATTAGCTGGTGGATGTGCTATAGATAAAGAAGGTACACCACTTCCAGAAGCAACATTAGAAGTTTGCAAAAAAAGCGATGCAGTTTTACTTGGAGCTGTGGGTGGTCCAAAATGGGATGATCCTACTGCAAAAATAAGACCAGAACAAGCGTTGTTAGGATTAAGAGGTGCATTAAATCTTTATTGTAATTTAAGACCAGCAATTTTATATGCTCCATTGAAAAATGAATCACCACTTAAAGATAGCATTGTTAAAGATGGAATAGATATTTGCATAGTAAGAGAATTAACTGGAGGTATTTATTTTGGCGAAAGAGGAATAGAAGTTATCGATGGTATAAAGAGCGCCTATGATACTGAAAGATATAATGAAAATGAAATAAGTAGAATTGTTAAAATCGGATTTGAAACAGCAATGAAGAGAAACAAGAAGCTTACAAGTGTTGATAAAGCTAATATATTAGAAAGCTCAAGACTTTGGAGAAGCATAGTTAATGAAATGGCTAACGATTATCCAGAAGTTGAAGTGAATCATTTATATGTTGATAACACTGCAATGCAATTAGTTAAAGATCCAAATCAATTTGATGTAATTGTAACTTCAAATATTTTTGGTGATATCTTATCAGATGAAGCTAGTATGGTTACAGGTTCGATTGGAATGTTACCATCAGCATCACTTGGAGATGGAACTCTTGGAATGTATGAACCAATCCATGGAAGTGCTCCTGATATAGCAGGACAAGGAATTGCTAATCCTTTAGCAACTATTCTTTCAGCAGCAATGATGTTAAGATATAGTTTCTCACTAGAAGAAGAAGCTAAATCAATTGAAAATGCAGTTCTTGCAGTTCTTGAAGACGGATATAGAACTGGAGATATAATGACTGAAGGTAAGAAAAAAGTTGGAACAGTTGAAATGGGAAATTTAGTTCGTGAAAAATTACAAGTAGCCAAATAGATTCAATTGATAATTAACGATGTACAATTGACAATTAAGGTAAAAATATATCAAAGAAATTTCGTAGAAATTTCATCCGTAATTGTTCATTGTAAACTGCCAATTGTACATTGACATTGACATGAAGGGGAGTAGTAAGAAATGAGAAGTGACGCAATAAAAAAAGGTCCTACGAAGGCACCACAAAGATCACTATTAAAAGCATCTGGATTAACTGATGAAGAAATACAAAGACCTTTAATAGGTATTGTTAGTTCACAAAATGATATTATTCCAGGGCATATAAATTTAGATAAGATTGTTGAGGCTGTTAAAAAAGGTGTATTAATGTCCGGTGGAACACCTTTAGTATTTCCAGCTATAGGAGTTTGTGATGGTCTAGCTATGGGGCATGAAGGTATGAAGTACTCGTTGGTTACTAGAGAGCTTATAGCAGATTCAACAGAATGTATGGTAAAAGCACATGCTTTTGATGCGTTAGTATTTATACCAAACTGTGATAAAGTTGTTCCGGGAATGGTAATGGCAGCACTTAGACTTAATATACCATCTGTATTTGTTAGTGGTGGACCAATGCTGTCAGGAAGATTTAATGATAAGCCAGTTTCACTTTCAACTATGTTCGAAGCAGTCGGTGCTTATGAGAATGGTTCAATGCTTGCTGGAGATTTACATAAATTAGAAGAAAGTGCATGCCCATCATGCGGATCATGCTCAGGAATGTTTACTGCAAATTCAATGAATTGTCTATGTGAAGTATTAGGACTTGGATTACCTGGAAATGGTACAATTCCAGCTGTATACTCAGAAAGAATAAGACTTGCTAAAACAGCAGGTATGGCTGTAATGGAATTGTTGAAGCATGACATTAAGCCAAGAGATATAGTAAATGAAAGAAGCATTAAAAATGCATTAACAGTTGATATGGCACTTGGATGTTCTAGTAATAGTGTGCTTCATTTAACAGCAATTTGCAATGAAGCAAAAGTTGAAATGAACTTAGATATTATAAATGATATATCTGCCAATACACCAAATCTTTGTAAATTATCACCAGCATCAGACACTCCAATTGAAGCATTATATGAGGCAGGTGGAGTTAGTGCTGTAATGACTGAACTTTCGAAGAAGAATCTTTTGGATTTAGACTGTATAACAGTTACAGGAAAGTCTCAAAAGGAAAATATAGCAGGGATAGAACCAAAGAACCATGATGTAATTAAATCAATAGATGCACCACATAGTCAAACTGGTGGAATTGCAATTCTTAAAGGAAATTTAGCAAAGGATGGAGCTGTTGTTAAAAGATCAGCAGTAGTTCCTGAAATGTTAAAACATGAAGGTCCTGCAAAAGTATTTAATTCTGAGGAAGAAGCAATAGAGTCAATCTTTGGTAAGAAAATAAAGTCTGGTGATGTAATTGTAATAAGATATGAAGGTCCTAAGGGTGGTCCTGGAATGAGAGAAATGCTTTCATCAACAGCAGCTGTAGCTGGAATGGGATTAGATAAATCCGTTGCATTAATTACAGATGGTAGATTTAGTGGAGCAACTAGAGGAGCAGCAATAGGTCACGTATCTCCAGAAGCAGCAAACGGTGGGGTTATTGGATTAGTTGAGGATGGAGATATTATTTCAATTGATATCAATAATTCAAAACTTGAATTATTGATATCTGATGAAGTACTAGAAGAAAGAAGAAAGAAATATAAACCATTAGCACCAAAAGTTACAGAAGGATATTTAGCTAGATATGCTAAATTAGTTAGTTCTGCAGCTGAAGGAGCAATACTTAAATAATTGACAGTTAACAATTAAAAGTTAACAATTGAGGAACAAGCTCACAGAGAAAGTTCGAAGAATCGAAATATAAAATTTCAATTCTCACTTTTCACTAACGTGATTTGAATAAAATATATTTTAGCAGTTTTAAAAAAATTTCATCTTCAATTGTTAATTGCAAATTGCAAATTGTAAATTGAATTAAGGAGGGAGTGAATAAAATGTTATTGACGGGGGCTGAAATCTTAATAAAGTCGTTACTTGATGAAGGGGTAGAGACTATATTTGGATATCCAGGTGGTGCAGTATTAAATATATATGATGAATTATATAAATATAAGGATCAAGTTCACCATGTTTTAACTTGTCATGAACAAGGGGCAGCTCATGCAGCCGATGGATATGCAAGAGCAACTGGTAAAGTTGGAGTGTGCCTTGCAACTTCAGGTCCAGGAGCTACAAATCTGGTAACAGGTATTGCTACAGCATACATGGATTCAATTCCTATGGTAGCTATAACAGGAAACGTAGCTAAACCATTACTTGGAAAAGATAGTTTTCAAGAGGTTGATATAACTGGAATTACAATGCCTATAACAAAGCATAATTATATTGTAAGAGATGTTAATGATCTTCAAAATATAATTAGAGAAGCTTTTTATATAGCTGAGGAGGGCAGACCAGGCCCAGTATTGATAGATATTCCAAAGGATATTACTGCAGATAAAACCAAGTATACAAAATTAATTCCCAAAGAAGTAGTTAGAAAGTCAGAATATATTACAGATAACGCAATACAGGAAGCGGTAGACCTAATAAATCAAAGTAAAAAACCATTTATATTTGCAGGTGGTGGTGTTGGAATATCTGAAGCAACATCAGACTTAATAAGATTTGCTGAAAAAATAAATGCACCTGTATCAACATCACTTATGTGTATGGCAGAATTCCCTAATGATCATGAATTATATACTGGTATGATAGGAATGCATGGAACAAAAGCATCAAATATCGCTGCAACTAAATGCGATTTATTAATAACACTTGGAGCTAGATTTAGTGATAGGGTTATAAGCAATCAAAATCATATTAAGAATGCAAAAATATTACAAATAGATGTTGATCCAGCAGAAATAAATAAAAATATAAAAGTTGATACTTGTATTGTAGGAGATTTAAAGGTAGCATTAGATAAACTAATGCCATTGATCGAAGGCAAGAAGAATAAAGACTGGCTTGATACAATAAACAAATTAAAAGAAAATAAAAAGATATTGCCAAATTGTGAGATAACTCCAGAATTATTCTTTGATAAACTAAATGAATTAAATGATGGAAGTTTTATAATATCAACTGAAGTTGGGCAACATCAAATGTGGGCAGCACAATATTTTAAGTTTAAGAATCCAAGAACATTTATAACATCAGGTGGTCTTGGGACTATGGGATATGGACTTGGAGCTGCAATTGGGGCTCAAATTGGTAGACCGGATAAAAGAGTATTTAATATTGCTGGAGATGGTAGTTTTGGAATGAATTGCAATGAATTAGTTACTGCAGTTAAAAATAAACTTCCGTTAATACAAGTAGTTATGAATAATAACTGTTTAGGAATGGTTAGACAATGGCAAACTTTATTTTATGAAGAAAGATATTCAGAAACAACATTAGATAGACCAACAGATTATGTTAAGCTTGCTGAAGCCTTTGGAGCTAAAGCATTTAGAATAACTAAAGAAGACGAAATCGATGATATTTTAAGAAAAGCTCTGGATTCAGAAGGTCCAGTTCTTATAGATTACTTAGTAAATAGTAATAAAAAAGTTTTTCCTATGGTTGCACCTGGTGCACCAATTAATCAAATAATAAGTGAAGAAGATATTAATAATAATTAGGAGGTCATTTAAAATGCCAAAAATGTATTATGAAAAGGACACAGATTTAAATTTATTAAAAGGAAAGAAGGTTGCTGTGATAGGTTATGGTAGCCAAGGTCATGCACATGCATTAAATCTTCATGAAAGTGGAATAGATGTTACTGTTGGACTATACAATGGAAGTAAATCTTGGGCTAAAGCAGAAGCAGCTGGATTAAAAGTTGCAACTGTTGCAGAAGCAGCAAAAGCAGCTGACTTTATCATGATTTTATTGCCAGATGAAAAGCAAGGGAAAATCTACAATGAAGAAATTGCTCCAAACTTAGAAGAAGGAAATTCATTAGTATTTGCTCATGGATTTAATATTCATTATGTACAAATAGTTCCACCTGCATTCGTTGATGTATTCATGGTTGCACCAAAGGGACCGGGACATTTAGTAAGAAGAACATATACTGAAGGCGCTGGAGTACCTTGCTTAATAGCTGTACACCAAGATGCATCAGGAAAAGCAAAACAATATGCTTTAGCATATGCAAATGGAATTGGTGGAGCAAGAGCTGGTGTTCTTGAAACTACATTTAAAGATGAAACAGAAACTGACCTTTTTGGAGAACAAGCAGTACTTTGTGGTGGATGTGCAGAACTTATCAAAGCTGGATTTGAAACTTTAGTAGAGGCTGGATACGCTCCAGAAAATGCTTACTTTGAATGTATGCATGAAATGAAATTAATCGTTGATTTATTCTATCAAGGTGGATTAGGCTTGATGAGATATTCAGTGTCAGATACTGCTGAATATGGAGATTACCAAGTTGGTAAGAGAATCATCACAGATGAAACTAAGAAAGAAATGAAAAAAGTTCTTGCCGAAATTCAAGATGGTACTTTTGCAAAGAACTGGTTATTAGAAAACCAAGTTGGAAGACCAAACTTCAATGCAACTAGAAGAATGGAAGCAGAACATCCAATTGAAAAAGTTGGTAAGGAATTAAGAGGAATGATGAGCTGGATTGATACAGCTAAAGTAGATTAATAGTATTTATAAATAATATCTACAATTTTAAAAGAAGACGAGGATTTAGATTTAAATGCTCGTCTTCTTCTTTTTGAGGTATAATAGAAATGTAATAATGTATAAATGAGAGGTAATAAATGAATTATGTATATATTGTAGAATGTTCAGATGGGACATTCTATACAGGATGGACCAATAATTTAGAAAAAAGAATTCATATGCATTCGATTGGAACGGGGGCAAAATATACAAAAGGAAGAGGACCCGTAAAATTGATGCATTATGAAGAATTTGAAGATAAAAAAGATGCGATGAAAAGGGAATATGAGATAAAAAAGTTAACAAGAAAAGCAAAGATATCATTAATTGGGTAAGCTATGAAAAAATTAATTGTAAGTAACTAAATATTAATCTTGATAAAATTTTTAATAGTCATATTTAATAAATTTCAATGCAAACGATTTTATTAAAAAGTATCTATCTTAGAGCAAATCATAATAAATATAAGAAAATTCATTAAATATGGTAAAAATTAAGAAAAATATCACTTGTAAAAGTTTTCTTAGTTTGATATACTAAAAATATCAAAGAGATGAATAAAAGAAAAGATTAATATGAAGTCTGAATAGAGATAAAAAACTATAAAGACTATATTTTTACAACTTTTCGCAAACGGTTGCGAAAACGATTTTCTAATAGAACGCATATTATTATTAAGTTTTTATACAGATTATAAAAGAAGAACATATATCGACGGTTCAAGTATAAAACCTTTAATATATAATATATATAACTGTTAATAATATATTTAGAATTACTATTTTAAATATGTATTATAAATTATAATATTTTAAATTTTCAAAAAATGTCTTAAAAAATTAAATAAATTTCAACGGAGGGGTATTAATATGAAAACAAAAAAAATATTATCAACTATTCTAGCTACTACATTATTAGTTGGAACAATGGTAGGCTGTGGAACAAGTACTAGCTCAGGAAGTTCATCTAAAACTGAAAGTGAAAAAACAGTTAAAATATTTCAATTAAAGGTTGAAATTAATGATCAACTTCAAGCACTTGCTAAAAAGTATGAAGAAGAAAAGGGAGTTAAAGTTGAAATAACTTCAGTAGGCGGAGGCGCTGACTATGGTGCAGCTTTAAAAGCTGAATTCCAAAAAGGTACTGAACCTGATGTATTCATGGTTCAAGGTGCTGGAGACTATGGGATTTGGAAAGAAAAGATTGATGATTTAAGCTCGGAGCCATGGATAAAGGATGCTGTTAAGGGTACGCTTGATACAATAACTTTTGATGGAAAAGTATATGGTATGCCAGCAGCAACAGAAGGTTATGGATTAATATATAATAAATCAATTTTAGATAAGGCAGGGATTGATCCTAAATCTATAGATACATTTACTAAGTTAAAAGCTGCTTTTGAAAAATTAGATAGCAAAAAAGCTGAATTAGGACTTGACAATGTTGTATCATATACAACAAAGGAAACTTGGGTTACTGGTAATCATACATTCAATATACCACTTGCTACACAAGAAAATCCAAAACAATTTACAGCAGATTATGTTGCTCAAAAAGCAGATGTAGTTAATAATAAACAATTTAACGATTGGATGAATTTAGTTGAATTACTTTGCAAATATGGTGGAGGAAAAACATTAGATACTATAGATTATAGTAATCAAGTTGGTAACTTTGCACTTGGAAAAACAGCATTTTTACATCAAGGAAACTGGGTTGCTTCAGATTTAAAGAATTTAGATGTTAAATTTGATATGGGATTTGTTCCATTAGCTATTAATGATGATACCAAGGTAAGTGGATCTATTCCAGTTGGTGTTCCAATGTACTGGGTAGTTAATAAAGATTCTAAAGTAAATAAAGAAGCTAAAGAATTCTTAGATTGGATGGTTACTAGTAAAACTGGACAAGAATCACTAGTTAAGGATATGAATATGATTCCTGCATTCACAAACTTTACAGTTGAAAGTGATAATGCATTAAATAAATCAATTTCTGAATATAACAAAGCTGGGAAAACTCTTCCATGGGCATTTACTAATTTGCCAGATGGATTCTCAATGAATAATATAGGACCTTTATTCTCTAAATTCCTTACTACTGATATGGGAGCGCAAGCTAAGAAAGATATGCTACAAGGAATTCAAGATGCCAAAAGAAGCAAATAATAATAAATAAAAACTTAATTCATGAGGAAATTAAAGTTTCCTCATGAATATTTTAGACAGAAGATTAACATAAAACATAAATTTCAAATTTAGAACATAGTAATAAACTAAACATTATTAAGAAAGGAGTAAGTGTATGAGTAAAAAATCAAAAGACAATAGAGACTTTTGGATCTTTGTAGGACCTGCTTTATTTGCCATGATAATGGTAGTAATAATTCCATTTATAATTGGTATATACTATACATTCACTAATTGGAACGGTGCGAATCCTAAATATGATTTCGTAGGAATAAGTAATTATATAGGTCTTTTGGATGATAAACAATTTATATATTCTTTAAAAATAACACTTGCATACACATTCGCTAGCGTATTAAGTATTAATTTGGTGGGATTTGGACTAGCATATGCTGTTACAAGAAAGTTAAAAACTAGTAACTTTTTAAGAACTGGTTTCTTTATGCCAAATCTAATTGGAGGATTAATATTAGGGTTTATATGGCAATTTATGTTCAATTCAGTATTCACAGGAATAGGTAAAGGCCTAGGAAGCACAGTACTTGCAACCTCACTTTTACAAGAACCAACTACAGCAATGTTCGCAATGCTAATTGTTTCAACATGGCAATATGCTGGTTATATAATGGTTATATATGTAGCGGCGCTTGAAAATGTTCCGGCAGATTTAATAGAAGCAGCTCATATTGATGGTGCTAATGGATGGCATACATTTAGACATATAACAATACCTATGGTAAGGCAAGGCGTGACAATTTGTTTGTTTTTAACTTTGGCAAACTCATTTAAGTTATTTGACTTAAACTTTTCTCTAACACCATTAAAAACAACTGAAATGTTAGCTTTAAATATATATAAGGAAGCATTTGTATTAAATAACATGGGAATAGGGCAAGCTAAAGCTATTATATTCTTCATACTTGTAACTGCTATTTCTTTAACTCAAGTTTACTTTAACAAGAAGAAGGAGGTAGAGGCATAATGGAAGCAAATAAAAGTCTTAATAAAGTAGAACAGATCAAATCAAGTAAAAAATTAAAAACATTAAATAGTTATACTGGTAAATTAGGAGTATTAGAAATATTTGCATGGTTATTACTAATATTATATATGACACCATTTTATTTGATGTTTATAAACTCATTTAAAACAAGAAGAGAAATTTTTGCTAATACCACAGGACTACCAGAGGTATGGAATTTTAAAAACTATTTAGATGCTATGAACAGAATGGATATGATAAGTTCATTTACTAATTCTATGATAATAACAATAGGGAGTGTAATATTAATACTTTTATTTTCCTCCATGGCTGCTTGGGTATTAGTACGTGATGAAACAAAAAAGAGTAAAATAATATTTTATGTATTTACTTCAGGCATGATTGTACCATTCCAGGCAGTAATGTTACCCCTTGTAAAATGGATGGCTAAAATTCAAGTTGGACCATTTAAAATGATAGGAACACATTATGGACTTATATTTATGTATATAGGATTTGGCGTTAGTATGAGCATATTCTTATATCATGGATTTATTAAAGGTATACCTAAAGAAGTTGAAGAAGCTGCAACTATTGATGGATGTAGTAAGTGGCAAACATATACAAAGGTAATCTTACCATTATTAAAACCTACTACGGTTACAGTAGCTGTATTAAATAGTATATGGGTATGGAATGATTTTTTATTACCTTTTCTAACAGTAAATGGAACTATAAATACCATACCACTAGCTATGAATAATTTCTTTGGAGCATTTTCAAAACAATGGGAACTTGCAATGGCAGCATTAATTTTAGCAATAATTCCAATCATTATATTCTATTTCTTTGTTCAAAAACATATCATTGCAGGTATTGTTCAAGGATCTATAAAATGATTTGTTGTAATGATTTTATAGACATGTTAAAAGTTTCATTGTGTAATTTAATGAATAAGGGTTTTTAATCAAAATTTAATATACGGAATAGGTATTTTAATAGCATCGTAACAAATAATTAAAATTTTAGTTGATTAACCCTAATTTAAATTATATTTTTAAGATAGTGTCTTAATTTTTAGCTATGATATATATAATTTATACATAGGTAAAAATTAAATTATAAGCTGTTATGCAAGCGATTGCCCCTAAAAAGACAATATTGTATAACACAAGTTTGAAATAAAAGTAAGAAAATGGGAGGAAGATATGAATAGAGGTAGTGGTATTATCATGCACATTGCTTCTCTGCCAGGAAAAGATGGAATAGGAACATTTGGTAAGGAAGCTTATGAATTTGGTGATTTTCTACAAAAAGCTGGTCAAAAGTACTGGCAAATATTGCCGCTAGGACCTACAAGTTTTGGGGATTCACCATATCAATCTTTTTCAGCTTTTGCTGGAAATCCTTATTTTATAGATTTTGATACTTTGAGAAAAGATGGATTATTAAATGAAAAAGATTATGATTCAATAAATTTCGGGGAAAATTTAGAAAATATAGATTATGGATTAATATTTAATGAAAAATTAAAAATGCTAAGAAAAGCATATGAGAATTTTAAATTAAATAAAATTGAAGATTTAAAAGAATTTCAGAAGAAGGAAGCATATTGGCTTGATAATTACTCGTTATATATGGCATTAAAAAGTCATTTTGCATTAAAAAGCTGGCAGACTTGGGATGAGGATATAAGATTAAGAAAAAAGGAAGCTATAAGTAGGTATGAGGTAATATTAAAAGATGAAATAAATTACTGGAAATTTTTACAATATGAGTTTTACAAACAATGGAAAGCATTGAAGTCATATGTGAATGATTTAGGTATTGAAATAATAGGTGATATGCCTATATATGTAGCTGAGGATAGTGCAGATGTATGGGGAAATCCTGAAGCATTTTTACTTAATAAAAAGACATTAAAGCCACTACAAGTTGCTGGATGTCCACCAGATATATTTGCAGCTACAGGTCAGCTATGGGGAAATCCAATTTATGATTGGAACTACATGGAGAGAACAGATTATAAATGGTGGGTTGAACGTATAAGGCAAAGCCTTAATTTATATGATGTACTTAGGATAGATCATTTTAAAGGATTTGAATCATATTGGTCAATTCCGTATGGTGATCCAACTGCTGAAAATGGTGAATGGGTGAAAGGGCCTGGAATAAAAATATTTAATGCAATTAAAGATGAACTTGGAGATGTAAATATAATTGCAGAGGACTTAGGAACATTAACTGAAGAAACTATAAAACTTAGAGATGATACAGGATTTCCTGGTATGAAAATATTAACATTTGGATTTGATACGGATAGTTCTAACCCTTTTTTACCTCATAATTATGAGAAGAATTTTATAGTCTACACAGGTACTCATGATAATGATACTGTCAGAGGGTGGATAGAAACAACTGCTCCGAAGGAAGAAGTTAAAAATGCAATAGAATATTTAAGTTTGACTAAAGAAGAAGGTTATAACTGGGGATTTATTAGAGGTGCATGGAGTAGTATTGCCGATATCTCAATAGCACAAATGCAAGATTTCTTAAATTTAGGGAATAAATCAAGGATTAATTTACCATCAACGCTTGGGGACAATTGGAGGTGGAGAGCCAAAGAAGATGTATTAACTGATGAATTAGCTGAAAAGATTTATAGAATAACTGAAATTTATGGAAGATGCGAATAAAATTAAATAAAGGGACAATGAAATATCAATAGTAAAGGGGCTGTTGCAAAACGGTTGATTATTAAAGATATTTGTATAAAAGATCTGCTATTTCATATTAATTATGCAAAAGGGACTGCGCATAATGAATTTTTATTCATTGTGCAACAGCCCCTTTTTTAAAAAATAAATAAGTAATATACTGTTTGTAACATCAAGTCAAATATGATAATATTAGCATTATTAGTATGTTGAGGTTGTATAAAAATAGACTAAAACGATATGTTTAAAAGAATAGTATAAATATAAGCTTTAATATTTCACAATAGATTTAAAAACATAGAATAGGAGGAAATCATGAAAGTTACAATTAAAGAAGTGGCAAAAGAAGCAAAGGTTTCTACTTCAACTGTGTCTAGAGTCATATCTGATAGTCCTCAAATAAGTGAAAAGACAAAGGAACAGGTTAGGGAAGTAATAAACAAACTTAAATATAAGCCAAATGCGATAGCTAGAAGTTTAGCAAATAGTAAAAGCAGAATTATAGGGGTAGTTCTACCCAATGAATCACAAGATTTAATAACAAATCCTTTCTTTATACAAGCGATGAAGGGTATGAGTGGTTATGCCCAAAGTAAAAAGTATTATCTTATGTATGCATTTAGTGAAGATGAAAAAAGTGAATCAGATTATATAAATAATTTTATAACGAGCAATTTAGTTGATGGAGTATGTTTATTACGTGCAAAGTCTGATGATAAAAGTATTAAAGACCTTAAAAAATGGGGGTTTCCATTTGTTGTAATAGGAAGACCAGAAGAATCTGAAGATATGCTTTGGGTAGATAATGATAATTTTCAAGCTACATATAACTTAGTAAATGAGTTTATAAAAAAAGGACATAAAGATATTGCATTTTTAGGTGCAAAGAATGAATGGAATGTAACAAAAGACAGATTAAAGGGATTTAAGGTTGCATGCGAAATCAATGGAATTTTAATACAAGATAAAAATATAGCAATGAGAAATGAATTTAGTGAACAAGAAGGTATTG
>JAKBFR010000151.1 GCA_021837545.1 Bacillota bacterium
TCCTATAATTAATAGGACGGAGATTATCCGCGTTGCCACCTAGATTGCATAAAATGCCTCTCATTTCAGATACAAACATATCTTATTCGCTATAACGTGCGACTTACGGCTAAACTACTCTCAAAAGATTTCATATCGCTCCTCAAAGGCCCATTCATCATTAACTTCCGTACTGAAATCTCACTATCTTCAGCTCTCTTTAACATTGTATCATGATTACTATCCCTTTTCTTAGGATTTATTTTATGTTTTTATATTATACTCATAAAACTTATTTGTCAACACTTTTATTTAAGCACATTGAAAAAATAACAAGTCAGCACACTAACATATTGACTTGTTATTTTCTTTCAAGTGGCTAAATTTCTTTTCCAATTATATTTTTTATTCCATCAAACATTCTAGGCTTACTAAAATAGTATCCTTGAACAACATCACATAATATTGTTTTTAAATACTCAACTTGAGATTTCTCTTCAACTCCTTCAGCAACCACTTCTATTCCTAATTGATGTGATAAGTTAATTATATTTTCTACAATGCATTTACTTTTAGGATTGCTCATTAAGTCAATTACGAAGCTTCTATCTATCTTTAGTACATCTATTGGCAATTTAGTTAAATAGTTTAAAGATGAATATCCAGTCCCAAAATCATCTAAAGCTATACTTACACCCAAGTTCTTAATTTCTTCGAGAATTTTCACATTCTTATCAAAAGATTTCATAAGCATACTTTCTGTAATCTCAACTTGAATATATTTAGGGTTAATTTTATATTTCTTAATTAAACTTTTAAATTCTAATAAAACAATATCTTCTCTAAGTTGCATTTCTGATAAATTAACTGCTATTTTAAAATTATCATTCCCTTCATTTAAAAGAAATTTTGTTTTTTTAAATACTTCTTCCAAAACAAAACTTCCAATCGGAACTATCATTTTCGAATTTTCTGCGATTGGAATGAACTCTGCTGGGCTTACCAATCCAAATTCATGGCTTTCCCATCTAGCCAAAGCTTCAAATCCATTAACTAAAGAATCATCTAGTGATACTTTAGGTTGGAACATAACATATAATTCGTTATTCTGAAGTGCAGTTCTTAATCCTTTTTGTAAACTATAAACTCTATTTAATTCAACTGAAAGATTATCATCAAAAAAATCACATTCATTCTTTCCATTTTTTTTAGCTTCATACATTGCTGCATCTGCATTCTTTAATAGTGTATTATAATCCATACCATGATCTGGGGATAATGAGACTCCAATGCTTGCTGTTAAATAAATTTTCTTTCCATCTACAATATTAGGCTTTTCAAAACATTTTATTATGTTATTACATACTCCTATTATTTCCTGTATATCCGTTATATCCGGTTTAAATAATAAGAACGTGTCTCCACTATATCTAGATACTAATATATCTTCTTTAACTGATTCTAATATAATATAGCTAACTTCTTTTAGTAATAAATCTCCAAAATTATGCCCAAAGGAGTCGTTTACATATTTGAAATTATCTAAGTCGATTATTATCATAGCTGATCTTGTATTATTATCTACACCATTTTTTAGCAAACTAGAAACTATATTTTCAAAAAAATAGTTATTAGGTAGCCCTGTAATCCTATCACATTGAATTATTGAATTTATTGTTTTATCAGTGACTGATTTTTTCCAATTTTTCATCCAAGAATTTAAATTATTATATTCTTGAATTAAATCTCCCACTAAATAAATAGTTCCAATAAAATAATATTTATAATTATTTTGAATTACTTTTCCAACAACAATGAGTTCAACAATCTTTCCTATATTATCTATGATTTTGCATCTTTGTTCTAATTGTTCTCTATCTATATAACTTTTGCGTAAATCTTTATTAAAAAAGCTTAACATACTTTTTTTATCTTCTTCGTAAATAAAATTCATCAATTGCTCAAAAGCTTGATTTTTCACATCATATTCTTTAATAATATCTATTATCTTATCATCAACTATTAACTTAGACTTTGATGGATTCCAAATTATAGTAACTCCATTAATATTTGATGAATCCGATATTTCTTCATAATTTAATTCAAGTTCAGTATTAATCATGTCCATACAATCCTTCTCATAATCATCTAATTTAGATTATTTTTCTTCATTTTTTTCTTTAGATTTTTTATCAGTTACTAATGATGCTATTAAAGCTACGGTTGCTGCCATAACAGTGATTATTTTGCCAGTATTTTTGAAATTCATACAACACCATCCTCCTAAGCTTTCACAAATTTTAATTATTTAAATTGATTTTCTGTTTCATTATAATTATAACCAATAGTTTTTAATGTATTTATAATACTTTCTTTTTCCATTTCTAAATCATAACAAAGAATATCTAATGAAGCATATCGGTCTCTTAATTTCATATTTACCAAGCTTAATAATATATTAGGATCAATAATTTCTTTAGAATTTACTTCCATTTTTTACTCTTCCTTCTATTATTTATACATTTAATTATAATATAACATATAAATTAAAATTAATAAATACTTTTAATTCATCTTAAAGTCATTCTTCATCATAAAAATCTAAATAAGAATGTTTTTTTTCACCCTTTTGCCATCCTAATATACCATCCATACTAACATTTTCTGCTGATTTAAATATTGACTTTTCTACGCCATTAAAATTTTTCTTTAATTCCTTAATTAAATCCTTTATCTCATATCTCTTATTCCCAATTTTCTCAGCTGCAACCATGCATGCGCAATTCAATGGCCATATACCACTATCATTTATGAAGTTCTTTATATAATCCTCTTCAATATAATACATAGGTCGTATTAACTCTAACTTTTCAAAGTTTTTTGATTTAAATTTAGGTAACATGGTTTTGAAATTACCTGCATATAATATATTCAACATTGTTGTTTCAATTACATCATTATAATGATGTCCTAGTGCAAGCTTATTACATCCAAATTCCTGTGCCTTTGCATAAAGTGAACCTCTTCTCATTCTTGCACATAAGTAACAAGGATAATCATTAGCCATCTTATCAACTACTTCAAAAATACCTGACTCATATATATGAATTGGAATATTTAAATATTCGCAGTTTTCTATTAATAGATTCTTTATATCAGGATGATATCCTGGATCCATAGCTAAAAATACTACTTCAAATTTAACTTGACCATGTTTTTGTAATTCTTGAAATAATTTTGCCATAAGTATACTATCTTTTCCACCTGATACGCCAACAGCAATTTTATCTCCTTCTTCAATTAAATTATAAGCCTTAATTGCCTTAATAAATTTCACCCAGATTTCTTTCCTATAACTCTTAATAATACTTCTTTCAATATCTTTTAGTGGTTTTTTTTCTCCATCTGGTATAATTCTTGGGCAACCTTTTCCTGCAATTGTACTCATCACTCTAATTCTCCTGTCTTAATGATATTTATACCCACAAGTGGCACATTGTACCCACAATGGGCACACAATGTACCCTCAAGAGGTACCTCGTCTGATATCTAGTGGTCTAGTGGTTCTAAGACTCCCATCTCTTAGAATGTCAGTTAATAACCACACAACCCTATATAAGTCAATTAAATTCAACTGAAATGTAAAACTCCATCTGAAAATTTTCACTTTATATTAACATTTCAAATAATAATTTCCATTTAATATATCTTTCCTTAAAGAGTTTATAATGAACATCTGAAATTTACAAGTATTTTTATAATTAATATATTTTTTATGTGTATATTCTCATATAATGTGCTCATAAAAATCCAAATCATTCTTCATAATTGTGTATTGAAAAATTTATCATTTTATATATTTTATATTTATTTTCTATAAATTAAAATTCATCCACTATTTTTCTTAAATTCATTACATTTTCTGTGTATAATTTGTTATCAACTTCAATACTCATCGCCTCTATAAATTTCTTTTAGATTATTATATATTTTCAATTTTTAATATTTTTGCTTTCTTAGCTTCATAAATCCAGTATGTTAGTGGAAAAAAATCATTCATATATCATTATTTATTTTGTATGTGTACTTGTAATGCCTGATAAACAAGATATATTTAATAATCATGATCAATATTAAAACAAAAAAATTATCTTAATAAAATTTTTTTTAATAATTTTGTTGAACATTTTTTTTAAAGTGATAAAATACTATTTGTCGGTATTCCTTTGGAAGCTGAACGGAAATTCATATATTATTATAGATTTTTCCGAATTATATCCACTATTAAGGAATAAGAACGGAGGTATTTTCATGGAAAGAAATTATATTAAAACAAGATTTTCTGCACGACAAATGACAATGGTTGGAATGCTTTCTGCAATTTCAATTTTTTTAGGACTAACTGGTCTTGGATTTATTCCAATTCCACCTGTAAAGGCTACTATAATGCATATTCCTGTTATTATAGGTGCAATTGTTGAGGGTCCTGTTGTAGGAGCCTTGGTTGGATTAGTCTTTGGATTATTTTCAATGTATCAAAACTTTACTGCGCCAGGTCCAACATCATTTATTTTTTGGAATCCTATTATAGCATTAGTTCCTAGAATTTTAATTGGAATTGTAGCCTATTATATGTACATGCTAATTAAGAAAAAATTTAAAAATCAGAGTATTAGTATTGCTATAGCATCAATATGTGCTACCTTAATTAATACAATAGGAGTTTTAGGTTTAACTTATCTATTCTATTTGGAAAAATATTCAACTATTCTTGGAATAAGTCCAAAAACTGCTGGACTTGCAATTGCAACTATCGGAGTTACAAATGGAGTTCCTGAAGCTATAGTAAGTGCTGTAATTTCAGTTCCTGTCATAGTTGCAATCTTAAAAATAAAAAAGCAATAGTATACTAATGTCTTATGATCTTAGACACGTCTATTATCATAGGACATCATTTTTGCACTTTTTTCCTCCAAATAACGTTTTTTACTTATATACCTCTCATTACATAGGTTATATTTTTTAATTTTACACACGATAATACTGCAAAGCAAAAATAAATTGCTTAGCAAATAAAAAATTTTATATTTCAAAGGAGGAATATATTATGGCAAATTCATCATTAGTACCTGAAGCAAAAAACGGTTTATCAAAATTCAGAACTGAAGTGGCAAGTGAAATGGGAGTTCCATTTACAGATTACAATGGAAACTTATCTTCTAAGCAATGCGGAAGTGTTGGAGGAGAAATGGTTAAAAGAATGGTACAACAATACGAATCTGGCATAAAGTAATATTTCCGGAGAGATGTACCTAAAAGAAAGAAGTAGCTTAAAAAATTAAGCTACTTCTTTTTTTATAAAACTTTTGACT
>JAKBFR010000027.1 GCA_021837545.1 Bacillota bacterium
ACAACTTCTACTGAAGAAATATCTACAGCTAAATCCTCTGATGTAACGCCTCCACAAAAGCATGACCTTCATTTCTGGTATATATACACTTAAGATATACGTCTAACTTTAAATTGGGTATCTATATGTTAAATACTTAAATACTATTAATTAACCATGAAAACTTAATATTAATATTATTTTAAAATATTTTGTTCATATAATAAGTATCTTTTTTGTAGCAAAAATATAAAAATACTTGCTTAAATAGATGCTATTTTAAATTTATATTAATCAAAGAAAGGGAGGGTATGCTTTTGTGCAGTGTTACATCCGAAGATTTTGCTGGTTGTGCTTCTTGATTAGAGGCACCCAGCAAAATCTTCAGTAACCGTAACAAACGCATACCCTCCCTTTCAGGTTATTAGTAGTAAATTTAAATTTTTACATTACTGCAAGTCTTTTTATGTTGCGCAATACCATTCATTATACATCTACTCTATTTCTTATTTCCCCTCTATTGTATGCATAAATGTTTTCTAACAAGTCTGTAAATAGTCTATTTCTAGCTTCTTCACTTGCCCATGCTATATGTGGAGTTAAGACTAATCTTTCTTTATTTTTAACTTTTAGTAATGGGTTGTCACTTGGCATTGGTTCAATTTTAAATACATCTAATGCTGCTCCACCTATTATCTCTTCATCTATAGCTCTAGCTAAATCTTCATCTACTACGATCGGACCTCTTGCTACATTTATTAGAACTGAATCCTTTTTCATTTTCGCGAAAGCTTCATAATTAATTAATCCTTCTGTTTTTTTATTCAAAGGAGCATGTATAGAAATAATGTCACATTGTTTTAATAATGAATCAAATTCTACACGCGCATAATCTGAATCTGCATTCTTTCCTGAAGTTGAATAATATACTACTCTTGCACCAAAGGCTTGGGCTATTTTTGCTACTCTTTTCCCAATATTACCTAGTCCAATTATTCCCCATACCTTACCACACAAATCTTTATATGGCATTTCTAAGTTGGTAAACATTACAGAGTTAGAATATTCACCACTTTTGATAAAATTATCAAAATAGCTTATATTATCATACAAGTGAAGTAGCATAGCAAATGTGTGTTGTGCTACAGTAGTAGTAGAATATCCAGTAACATTAGTTACTGCAATTTTCTTTTCTTTAGCATACTTTATATCTATATTATTGTATCCCGTGGCCATTTCACATATAAGTTCTAAATTAGTTGTGTCTTTTAAGTTTTCTTCATTTAATACAACTTTATTTGTTAATACAATATTAGCATCCTTAATTCTATTAGCAACTTCTTCTTTTAAAGTTAAATCATAATAAATCACTTGACCAAATTCATTTAATTTAATGTAATCTACATTACCTAATGTTTTACCATCTAATACTACTATTTTTTTCATATTCAATCCCCTTTTCCTAACTTTAAAATAATCTTGATTTATCATTAATATCATTTTGCTATGGAAAATTCCTATGTTACTATTTATACTTCTATATTCCCATTGTAACCTACTAGTTTGTCTTAAATTGAGAAATGCCATCTTATATAACATAAGAATATACATCACATATTTAGATCATTATTTTAAATTCACATTTTTAATTTTATTATCTTAATAATATCGCAAATATAAATAAATGTAAACTTATACGTTACTCGTTTACCAATAAAATACATTTTATCTTTATTGTAAATTTGAAGCTTATTCAAAACCTTTAAACATTGCAATTCCATATATAAGGTGATTAAAAGCAAAAAAATCCATAGATATAGTCTTTAAATACCTATATCTATAAATCTTAAAATTTTTATTTTATTTCATATTCCTTATCTAATAGGTGCAGGTTTTATATCCCAAATTTCATCAGCATATTGTTTTATTGTTCTGTCACTTGAAAATGCTCCTGCGCTATAAAGGTTAGCAAAACATTTTTGAGCCCATTTCTTTTTATCTTTATAATCTTCAAACACTTTTTCTTGTGTTTTTTTAAATGAGTCAAAATCTGCAAGTAAATAATACTGATCTCTTTCTTCTATTAATGCATTATATAAATCTTCAAAATATCCTGTTTTCCCATCATCTAATGTTCCATTAATTAGCGTATCTACTACCCTCTTGATGCTTGGATTTTCTTTATAGTACCACTTAGGATCATAATTATGCTTAATTTTTTCAATATCTTCAACTCTAAGTCCAAATATATAATTGTTTTCTTCTCCGCTTTCTTGAACAATTTCTATATTTGCTCCATCATAAGTTCCAAATGTAGGAGTTGCATTTAACATAAACTTCATATTTCCTGTTCCTGATGCTTCCTTTCCTGCAGTTGAAATTTGCTTAGATAAATCCGAACCTGGAAATAATTTTTGTGCATAAGACACTCTATAATTATGTACAAATACAACTTTAATTTTTTGTGAAACTTCCACATCATTATCAATAAGCCTAGCTATTTCATTTATAAATTTAACAATTCCTTTAGCTCTTCTATATCCGGGGAAGGCTTTAGCCCCAAATATAAATGTACTCTTAGGTATATCTAAATTAGGATTTTCTTTAATTCTATAATATAAATCTAATATATACAAAGCATTTAACAATTGTCTTTTATATTCATGTAATCTTTTTATTTGAATATCAAAGAATGAATTAGGGTCTATATCTATTCCTTCTTCTTGCTTAATATAAGCTGCTAATTGAACCTTCTTTTTATGCTTAATTTCCATAAGTTTTTCAAGTACCGCATCATCATCTTTGTATTTCTCTAAACCTTTAAGTAATTCTAATTTTTTTACCCAATCCTCACTTCCCAATAAGTCAGTTATAAATTGTGATAATTCACTATTGCAAAGTCTAAGCCATCTTCTTGGCGTAATTCCATTAGTCTTATTTTGAAATTTGTTATGATATAACTTATACCAATTATTTAATTCAGTTGTCTTTAAAAGTTCTGTATGAAGTGCAGCAACTCCATTCACAGCTCTTCCTACAAATATAGCTAAATTAGCCATCCTCATTTGATCATTTGCAACAATTCTAAAATTCCAAATCGCGCCTTCATCATAACCTTTTTGTCTTAATTCATTCATTAAAGCATCATCAACTTGATATGCAATTTGTAATATTCTTGGAAATAATCTTTCAATTAATCTAATATTCCATTTTTCTAAAGCTTCAGCAAGTATAGTGTGATTTGTATATCCAAAAAATTCCTTTGCAATTGTTAAAGCATTCCCAAAATCAACATGTTCTTCATCCACTAATATTCTTATAAATTCAGGAATTGATATTGTTGGGTGAGTATCATTTAATTGAGCCACATTATATTTTGCAAATTCTGAAAAATCACTTCCAAATTTAGCTTTATGTTTCTTAATTATATCTTTCATTGAAGCGCTTGAGAAAAAATATTGTTGTCTAAGTCTTAGTATTTTACCTGCTTCCGCTGTATCATTAGGATATAATACTCTTGATATGTCTTCTGCCTTGTTTCTTGCTGATACGGCTTCAATATATTGTTGATTATTAAATAAATTAAAATCAAATTCTCTTAAAGCTTCACATTGCCATAGTCTTAATGTATTTATATTTTTAGTTCCATAGCCTATTATTGGCACATCATAAGGAACTGCTTTTACTGTCATATCAGAATATTTTATTATTTGTGTTTCATCATCTTTTCTAATACTCCATGCTTCTCCATATTTAAGCCATGTATCTTCACATTCAGTTTGAAATCCATTTTCAATGTTTTGTTTAAATAATCCATTGCTGTATCTTATACCATATCCAACTAAAGGCATATCTAAAGTTGCAGCTGATTCTACAAAACATGCTGCAAGCCTTCCAAGTCCACCATTCCCAAGACCTGCATCTTCTTCTATTTCTTCAATTCTATTTAAATTTATATTTAATTCATTTAATACATCTTTAACTTCATCATATAGACCCAAGTTCATTAAATTGTTACCAAGGGCTCTACCCATTAAAAATTCTGCTGATAAATAATATGCCATTCTTCCTTCATTATAAGTTTCAGTAGTCTCGTTCCAATCATCAATTATCTCTTCCAAAATTGTTAATGAAACTGCATTAAAAATTTCATAATCTTGAGCATCCTTCAATTTCACTCCATGTTTTACTTTTAAGTATCTTTCAATACCCTCTTTTATTTTTTGTTTTTCCAAATTATTCGCACCTCCCAAAAATTTCAGTTAATCTATATATTTTCCCTGCTAGTTCATTAGTGAAAACACCATCTTTTGCTCTCCAACACCAGTTATTTTGCATTGTTGAAGGAACATTGATTCTTGCTTCACTACCAAGATTTAAAAAATCCTGCATAAGTGCGATTGAAGTATTAGCAACGCTTCCCCATATTCCTCTTATTAATCCCCAATTATAGCCTTCATCTTCTGTTAATCTTAAATATTCAATTGCATTTTTAACTTCATCCGTGCTACCCGTAGTTTCGATCCAACCTCTTGCTGTATCATTATCATGTGTTCCTGTATAAGCCACACAATTTTTTTCATAATTATGTGGAAGATATGCATTCTTACTTTCACCTGAAAAAGCAAATGCTAATACTTTCATTCCTGGAAAACCTGTTTTTTCTCTAAAACTTATAGTATCCTCAGTTAGTAACCCTAAATCTTCAGCTATAATATTTATATCTCCAAGCTTTTCTTTTATTGCATTAAATAATTTCATTTCCGGACCCTTTATCCATTCTCCATTTTCTGCAGTTTTGTCGCCATAAGGGATAGCCCAATAAGCTTCAAATCCCCTGAAATGATCTATTCTTAATACATCATAAAGTTTTAAACTTTGCCTAATTCTATCTATCCACCATTTATAGCCAGTTTGTTCAAGGTATTCCCAATTATAAATAGGATTACCCCAAAGTTGTCCAGTTTCTGAAAATGCATCTGGTGGACATCCTGCAATTTTTATTGGTTTTAATGTTTTCTGATCTAATAAAAATATTTTTGGATTACTCCATAAATCAGAACTATCTTCAGCCACATATATTGGAATATCTCCTATAATTTTAATGTCTAATTTATTTACATAATCTTTTAAATTCTTCCATTGCTTAAAAAATTTATATTGCAAAAATTTCCAATACTCAATTTCATCAGTAAGTTTATCTTTATGAGCTCCTAAAGTTTTTTCTTTTCTTAACCTAATATCATCATCCCAAGTTTGAGAACTTTTTAAATTAAAATTAGTTTTAGTTGCCATAAACAAAGCATAATCATCAAGCCAAGAGGCTTCTATTTTTTTAAAAGTTTCAAAATTATCAGGTTTATTTTTTTTAGAATTTTCATATGCAAGTCTTAATACTTTCATTTTTGCAGTAAATAATAATCCATAATCTATAACTTCTGGATTATCCCCAAAGTTTATTTGATCATAATCATTTTTATTTAGTAATCCATCTTTTTCCAAAATATCAAAATCAATAAAGTATGGATTTCCAGCAAATGCTGAAAATGATTGATAGGGTGAATCTCCATAACTTGTTTGCCCTAAAGGGAGTATTTGCCAATTTTTTTGTCCAGACTTTTTCAAAAAATCAGCAAATTCATATGCTTCTTTTCCAAATGTACCTATTCCATATTTACCTGGCAGAGATGCTATATGCATAATAATTCCACTACCTCTTTTCATTTTCACTCCTCCAACCTTTCACTACTTAAAATTATAGATTCTATAACTCCAAAAATGGATGTCTATCCTATAATTCCAGATTTTTTTCCTCGCACTTTCTTTAACCCTTTGATGGTTATTAAAAAATATTAAAACTCTATTAACCCCAACTTGAGCCAAATTGGCTATTTCTTTTGTAATTTATGTTTTTTCTCCTGTACCATCATTAGATACAAAATAATTAGGGTATCGTTGCCGCTTGTAAATTGATCTAATTTTAAGTTATGCACATGAAACAAAATAGAAAAGATGTGATGTTAATTTACGTCTGACAAGGAAGTGTGTTTGTCTTATAACTTTAATATAAAATTCTGTAATAAATATTATGCATATATTATTATATTCACTTGATTTTTAGTAATGTTTATATAATAAAAAATTCTTTCACATTCATTTAATAATATTTTAGCAAACCTTCAATATTTATACAACTCGATTATTTAGTGATACTTAATATTTTGATATATGCTCCTTGTTTATTGTTTATTGCTTCTAAGTCTCAACTTTATAATTCAAAAAAAATTAAAAGACTTTTCCAGAAATCATTTTACAAAGTAATTCCCAAAAAAATCCTTTAATTTTATTGTAAATAACTATTATATTTAGCCCATCAAATCAAATAATAGGTCACTATCCTAGTCCATTTTATATTCGTTATTTTTGCTTCCAAAGAAAGAATGCTATTTTAAATAATACTGAATCATTAAATTTTCTAATATCATAAGTTGTATATTTCTGAATCTTGTCCAATCTATAAATTAAAGTATTTCTATGAACATATAACTCTTTTGATGCTTCACTTAAGTTTAAATCTAATTTAAAGAAAATTTCTATTGTCTTCATCATATCTTCATCTAATCTAGAAAAACGATCATTAAACTCATCTAATATTTTTATCTTAGTTTCTTCCTTTATATTATCCATAATTTTTTCAAATAAAAGACTATTTTGTCCAAATATCATTGTAGACAGTTTATATTTTTTTGCCAAATTAATTTTATATATATTGTCATTATATAACTTATTTAAAAATTCATAGTCTTGAATATGACAATAACTTATATAGCATTTTTCATAAAGAGAAAGATATATTGTTTCACTTATACTTGATACATGTTCATTTATATCTTCAAATACTCCTATTAAAAGTACAGTATCTTCATGATTCAATACTATAATATCAGTATCATTATAAATGTTTTTTAAAGCATCTAATGCTTCTATTAATTTTTCTTTTAAACTTATAGTAATTAAAAATGTATCTTCTTTTATTTGTGGTAAAGCTTCTTTTATTTTTTCTTTTGATATACTTAAATTTTGCAATAATTGAGCAATAATTTTTTCTTTTTTATTGTAATCGTCTTTGTATTTATCTTTAATACAAAATTCTAATATTTTTATAGAATCTTTATACTGTTCTTCAATTTTTATTTTAATTTGCTTTGTTCCAATTAAAAATATATTTTCCAATAATTTCTCTTTATGAGAATCAAGATTAGCTTTAAATATTATTTCGTCATCCATATAAAATTCAAAAGGTATTTCACAATTTTCATATATTTCTTTTAGGTATTTTACTAATCCATTCATATTCTCACCTCAGCTATTTCTTATATTATATGTAGGCATTCTTAGCTACTATCTTTTTAGAAAATGTCAACCAAAAACTGTACTATCCTAGACTGCGCATCCATTAACGTTACGTATGCCCCTTTGTAGATACATTGTAACCCTTGATGTTTGGTGTCCATTGTGGGAAGAATGTTAACTAAATTCAGGTGAAGTATAAAACTCCACCTGAATTTCACTTTATCTGATGTCCAGCATTTCTAGCGCTCCAATTATATTAACATATTCTTAATTCTGTTTCTTTATCAAATACATGGATATTTTCATGTTCTACATATAATTTAATTTTATCCTTAGGTTCGGATTTAGTGCTTCCATCAACTCTTGCAGTCATATTATTATTTCCTGATTTGAAGTAAATATAACTTTCAGCTCCCATACGTTCAACAACTTCTACATCTCCAGTAAGAGTTGCAGCTGGATTCATTGAAATAAGTTCTTCATTATCATCTAAGTGCTCTGGTCTTATTCCAAATACTACTTCTTTTCCTACATATCCATTAACTTTTAATACTTTTGCTTTATCTTCAGTAAATACTATACTGTTTTCTTCAAAGTTACAATATAACTTGCCTTCTTTTTCTACAACAGTACCATTTACTAAATTCATTTGAGGACTTCCGATAAATCCTGCAACAAATAAATTAGTTGGTGTATTATAAATGTTAAGTGGACTATCAACTTGTTGAATTATTCCATCTTTCATTACAACAATTCTAGTTCCCATTGTTAATGCTTCAACTTGGTCATGTGTAACATATATAAATGTTGTTTCCAAATTTTGATAAAGTTTTGATATTTCTGTTCTCATTTGAACTCTTAGTTTTGCATCAAGATTTGATAAAGGTTCATCCATTAAGAATACCTTTGGTTCTCTAACAATTGCTCTTCCAAGAGCAACTCTTTGTCTTTGACCTCCTGATAAAGCCTTTGGCTTTCTATCTAATAAATGTTCAATATCTAATCTTTTTGCTGCATCTCTAACTTTTCTTTCTATTTCTTCTTTAGGTGCTTTTCTTAATTTTAAAGCAAAAGCCATATTATCATAAACTGTCATATGTGGATATAATGCATAGTTTTGGAATACCATTGCAATATCTCTTTCTTTAGGTTCTACATCATTAACTAATTTTCCACCTATATATAATTCTCCCTTAGATATTTCTTCAAGTCCTGCAATCATTCTCAAAGTTGTTGATTTACCACAACCTGATGGTCCAACAAAAACTATAAATTCTTTATCAGCAATTTCTAAATTAAAATCCTTAACTGCAGTTACATCCCCTTCATAAATCTTATAAATATTTCTTAGTGACAAATCTGCCATATTTATTTCCCCCTTATTTCATTTATATAATCTTTAAATATTATTTCTTTATTTGTTATAGGTTTATTTTACTATATGTAATCATTTAAATACTATATTGAAAAATTCCAAAACTATATTATCTTTTTTGTGAAATAATATAAAAGGAAAAATGAACTTATGAGTATAAATATAATTTAAACTTATACAATAAAAACTTATATCATTGATATACAACTATATGTTATATTTCAATGATATCTTTTAATAATATTAAAACTTTTCACTGTGAAAAATTATAAATAAAACAATATTGTTTTTTATTAGTTATATCCACTTAATGCTTTGGGATACTTCTCTCTATCCCAAACATAATTATTAGCAATTAAAGCATCATCTCCTACTAAGAAATATTTATCCTTTTCAATAGAATCGTTATTTGTAATATCTAATTGATACCAATCTCCTTGCACCTTAACAATATTCCATGAATGTGGAGTATCTTTAATTCTTCCAACAACAATTCTATTTTCTATACCTGCATAATTAAACATTTTATAAGCCGTCATTGAATATCCTTGACATACAGTTAATGATGTAGTTAATCCAGAATAAACGCTTATTGATTTTAGTGTATAATCATATTCATATCTATTTACTATGTACTCATTTATAGCTCTTACCTTTTCTAAATCGGACATTTTTATATTAATCAAAGATTTAGTAATACTTTTCAATTCAGTTTCTACATATTCTTCTTGTTGCCTTGTAGTTAAATAAGTTGCATTTATAGTCGTTTTTATACCACTTTTTGTAACATTTGCTTTAGGTTTTATTTCTAGCCATGATCTTTCTAAATAATCATCTTTAGAATATGCATCCGTAATACACTTACGTATATTATCTTCAAATTCTTTTCTTGTTCCTGTATATAAAAAAGTAAAATTGGCATCTCTATTTTGAAAATGTCTATAAATACTACCTTCCATGTCTTCTAACTTCTGAACTTTTTCATATGCAAATGTTTTTACCGTCATAATTTGTATTATTATACATACCATTATGATAGTTTTGAAAAATCCTTTCATTTAATATATATCCTCCTAAAACTATTCATTTTATCTTCTGTTTCAAAAAAAATCATTTATCTTCATTTCTATTTTACTTGGTTTATTTATTTTGTAAATATTTATTCACATTTTATTTATATTTTCTTTAGAATTTATTTATATTTGTACCAACAAACTACAATTGACAATATTTATTTGTCCTTATATAGTATAATTTATAAACATTCTTAATGGAGGTAATGTTGCTATGAAAAAACCTGTTATTGGTATAAATTCAAGTAGAGTTATTAGACATGAAACTTCATATTCTCATTCTGTTATAGAATCACTGAGTAATGATTATGTAGAATCAGTAATTAAAGCAGGTGGCGTTCCGGTTATACTTCCTATTCTATCTGATGAAGAGTCTATTAGAAGACAAATTGAACTTCTTGATGGTGTTATTCTATCTGGCGGTGTAGACATAAATCCTTTAGTATATAATGAGGAACCTTCACCTAAATTAGGTTATATCTTTCCAGACAAAGATACTTTTGATCTCTCAATCGTCAAAATTGCTTGTGAACTTAATAAACCTATTTTAGCTATATGTAGAGGACATCAAATTTTAAATATTGCTTTTGGAGGTACCTTATATCAAGATTTATCAGATATGGAAGGCTGTTATATTAAGCACCAACAACAAACAAAAGATGGTGCAGCAACTCACACCATAGATATTACTCCGAATTCAATTTTACATAGCATTTTGGGAAATTCTATTGTTACTAATACTTTTCATCATCAAGCAATCAAAAGTTTAGCTCCCGGTTTTAAAGTTACTGCTTTTTCTAAAGATAATGTAATTGAAGCCATCGAAAAATGTGATACAAATTTTGTTGTTGGTGTACAATTCCATCCTGAAATTATGACTACTTATAATGACAAAAATATGCTTAAACTTTTTGAATCATTTATAACTGCTTCATCAAATAACATATCATCTAACTACCATAAAAAATAAATTATGGTAGTTAGATGATTTTCACTACACTTTATGATTCTATTATTTATTAACTATGTCATATGCTGAAACATCTTAAATATATTCAATATTCCATATCCCCATTGTGGATTTGGATATACGTCACCACTTCTTTGAACTGCTCCCTTTGCAATATACGCTTTTATAGTTTGAGAATACATATTCGGATCATTTCCATCGATGATTCCCCACTCAAATAACATAGCACAAGCGCCAGCAAGTATAGCTGCTGACACACTTGTTCCGTTAACAATAGCTGTTGTATTATTAGGAGCTACAGTTAATGCATTTACACTTCCTGCTGCAACATCTATTCTATTAATATAATCATCCAAAAATGCCATTCCGGAATAACTTAAAATACTATTGTTATTTTGGTTATATCCTGCTGCAGTCATCACATACTCTGAAGTAGCTGGATTCATAATTGTTCCATATGGATCTGAAGAAATAAACCTAGTCCCTCCAACACTCACTCCTTCTTGAGGTATCCAAGCATTAAATTTTCCATCTAAAATTGACTCTCCTTTTAATATAAGATTCCAGATTCCTTCTTTTATATTTGAAAATCTAATACGTATTAATTGATCTCCTGTATTGGCTTCCGGTAAATAATCATTAATTCTTATGTTTGTGTTTTCAAATAAAAATGAATAAGTTTCCAAAGTGTTAATTTCAGCATTTATTATACCGGTACTTTCTCCTGAAGGTGATACTATATTTAAAGACATTATGTTTGGTGAATCAATCCAAATATAAGCCACAGTAAATTTTTGTTCTGGAGATACATATAGCTGTATTGATCTGGATTCACCAACTTTTGATATTATGCCCGAAGTATGAGTTCCACTTGTTCCTTGATTCCCTGCTCCAGTAACTATAGCCATACCACTATTTCTTGATAGTGATTCCATATATAGTTCTAAAATACCATTGCCTTTGTGACTACCAAAATTACTTCCAAGTGGGAAATATATAACCATTGGCTTATTGTTACGCAATGAATATCTATATAAGAACTCTAAAGCTGCAAAAATAGAAACTATATCAAATATAGGAATTTGTATATTATACTGCTTTTTGTATGTGAGACTCTCTATTAATTTTACAACTACAAAATCACATTCTGGAACTACTCCTTTTAAATCAGGATTTTTTCCACTAGCCCCAATGATTCCAGCCATGTTAGTTCCATGTCCAATCTCATCTTTGGTTTGTACTATTTCATAAGGTGATTTCCCTGTTTTAAAAGCATCTATAGCTTCTTGTATATTATTTTTAGCATAAACTGTTCCGAATGGAACAACAGTGCTTTTTATATCTTTTTCAGTAGAATTTATTGTTTGATCCCAAATATATTCTATTCTTGTTTCTCCATTTTCTTTCATGAATTCTGCATTTAGATAATCTATGCCTGTATCTATAATTGCAACATCAACACCATTTCCTGTTAATTTCAAAGGTAAATCTAATTGTAAAAAATTAGCTTTTGAAGCTTCAATTGGCGAAATTTCTTCAAGTGTAAATATATCTGGTGTGGCTACATATACTATAGATGAAAAAATTGGTTTTTCCAAATTTAATTCAAGTTCTCTATCTGCCGATATTATCGCATATTTATTATTAATTATAGTTACATAATATCCTGGGTATTTTGAAACCTCCTCATTAATATTTCCTTGATATTGGACAATATAATGATAATAATTGGCATCAGAAAAAATATTTCTTGAAGTCTTAAAATTTCCTTCCATCTATATTACTCCCCATATCTACATATCCCATTAGGAATTCTTACAAATAATTTATTAATATAATATTCAATATATTCATAATTTTCTTTAGTATTTCTTACATTAGAATTATCTGTATTAGCTATTTGATTTTTACTTCTATATGTTCCACTAATAATATTAAAAGTCCCTAATAAATCAAAGTCTCCATAACCAAATTCTCTACTTGGATATTTATAAATTTGATTTCTATTTGCTCCATACATTAGATAGCTTCTAATCTTTTTTGTATACATAGTTGGATCATTCCCATCAACAATTCCCCACTGCAATAAAAGAGCACAAGCTCCAGCCACTATTGCAGTAGCAGCAGAACTACCAGAAAATGTTGTAATTCCTCCTGAAACTTTTGTTGTTAAAATATTTATTCCTAAAGTTGAAATATCAGGATTAATTAGGTTATTAGTATTGAATCCCTTGCCAGAAGATGCAATTAAAGCATTATTATTTCCGTAATAAGCAACTGTAACTACGTTAACAGCCTCAGATGGATTTGTTATTGTATTAAAAGGATCTGATTCTAGAAATATTGTATTTTCTGGCAAAGTACTTTTAGGTTGAAGCCATATATCATATCTTCCCTCAATTATATACTCACCAATTAAATTAAAACTCCATATTCCAGGTTTTATATCATTGAATACAATACTTATAACTTCATGTCCAGTAAAATGTTCAGGATTGTAATATCTAACTATCATTGTAGTATTTAAAAAAACAAATTTGTAGGGTTGAATTTCATCTATTTTTGCTTCAATAATTCCTGATGCTTCTCCAGTCGGCGAAATTACATTTATAGAAGCAACATTAGGCCTTCTTACCCATATATCAAAGTGAAAATATTTTAATTCCTTTGGTATTTTTAAATCCACTACTTTTGTATCTCCTACATTTTTAATATAACCAGATGCATGTCCTTGTGAATCACCTTCATTTCCTACTCCTGCTACAAAGCATAGCCCTACATTACTTCCAAGAGATGTTACATATCTAGAAATCAAGTTTGTACCATCATGACTTCCTTCACTACTCCCAAGACCGAGATAAATAACCATAGGTTGCTTACGTTCCATAGATATTTTTCTTAAATACTCCAGTCCTGCTACAATTTCAGAATTATTATATACTGGGGTGTATTTAACATTATTTTCTTTTAATTGATTTTTAAAATTAGAAGATTCTAAAAGTTTAACAATTATAAAATCACTATCTGGTGCAATTCCTTGAAATTCATTATTATATCCTCTTGCGCCTATAATTCCAGCAACTTTAGTCCCATGACCAATTTCATCTTTTGAAGGTACTATTTTATATGGATCTCCATTATTTTTATAAGTTTTAATTGCATTATTTATTTGTTCATTTGAATAAACTTGCCCAATATATACAGATTCATCTGTATTATTTTCCATTGTTTGATCCCATATATTAATTATTCTTGATGTATCATCCTCTCTAATAAATTCTTTATTTAAATAATCTATACCAGTATCTACAATACCTATTAATACATTTCTTCCATTTAAATTTAAATACGGATTTATTTTGATATTATTTATATTATCTACAGAAGATGGTGAAATATCTTGTAATACATATATATTTCTACTGGCATAAAAAATTATTTCTGGAACCTCAATTAAAAGTTTATCTAACTCTTTAACCCGCACTGATATAACTCCGATAGTGTCTGTAATTATATCCCCACATGCATAAGGTATTTTATCTATTTTCTCTTTAAAATTCCCTTTATATTCAATTAAATAATTTGCTGTATTGGGATCATAATATAAATTACAGTCACGTGAATTAGACATATTTAACTCCTAATATTACTTAGGCACTTTAACTAAAAAACTAAGTCAAAATATACTAGTATACTGACTTGTTATTTTTTTGATGTGCCTTGCATTTACTACTATGTATATTTTTATATTATTTATTTAATACTTAAATTTAAAATACTATATAAAATATGTCTAATATAATCTTAGCTTTTATTATGATTTTGCTATTAATTTTCCAAAATATCTACATTTTTCTTCGTCTTCACCTTCAGGAGATTCCTGCACTGTTAAACCTTCACTTATTAATGTAGCTCCATATGATTCCATTCTCTTTTCCCAATCTGTCATCCATTCACCATTTCCCCATCCCCATGATCCAAAAAGGGCAACCTTTTTTCCTTGTATATTTCCTTCTAGTGATTTAACAAAAGGTTCCATTTCACTTTCGTCTAATTCTTCAGATCCATAAGCTGAACATCCCAAAATAAGTATTTCTTCATTCTTTGCATCATCAAGTGATACTGATGACACTTCTACTAATTCAGCTTTTTTGCCTTCTACTTCTATTCCTTCTAATATTAAGTTTGCCATCTTTTCTGTATTTCCTGTTTGACTAAAATAAATAATTTTCATATCAAATCCTCCTAAATTTCACTATTTACTACTTAAATTTATTTTTTGTTTAACTTCTGACATTATTATAACTTTATTTGTTTTAATAAAATGTGATTGGAATCAAACCCCAATAAAATATTTATTATTTTATAAAAAATACTCAAAAGATAAGTTTAATTATCTTTTGAGCATGTAATAAATATTAAGATAATTGTTTCTATTTCTTAAATATTTTCATTCTTTTATTTTTCTTAATTATGTATTGATAAATTTACTACAGTTGCCTTAGGTCTTGATATTGATTCCCGGTGGAAAAATAATCCTTTTAACAATTACCCTCATTCAAATTCTCTAATCTCATCCTATTTAACAATTCAATTAACCTGGAAGTAAGACCTCTAAATTCTTAATGCTTTATGAACTTCTTTCTGTATCTTTAAAATTCTTTCTTCTATAAATTGGGGATGGTCTTTAAACCATTTCATATTTAATGGAGATGGATGTGGAAGTATATAGGCAGGCTTTCCATTAATTTGTCTATCTTCAAAAGCTAACGATGTAATTTTCTCTCCTGGGAAGAAAAATTCTGCTGCGATTCCACCGATTATGATGTAAATTTCATTATCGACAAGCTCCATTTCCTTAAGAAGCCATCGCTTCGAACAAATCTTGGGAGGGCGGCAATCTCCTCCCCCAGGCGCTTTCCCAGGATAACAATGTGCCATTGACACAATATAGAAGTTATCAGGATTATAAAAATCCTCATCCGATATGTGATACCATTCCCTGCGGAGTCTTCTTCCACTGGCATCATTAAACGGCTTTCCTGTCTCATGTACACTTTTAGATGGAGCTTGGCTAATCTGCATGATTTTGGCATTATGATTGCCCAGCACAATTGGATGTGGTTCGAATCCGAACGTATCTTGACATAATCGACATTCTGATATCTGATTTTGTAAATTAAACAGTGTATTGTTCATATGTTACTTCCTTTCCTAAGCTCCGATTAATCCGGTGGCTATATAGTTGGCATAATAATACCTCTATAATCATTTGCATAGTATTACTATACCCGATTTTACAGGTAGTAGTCAGTTTTCAACATACTTCTTTAACAAATCCTTTCTTTAAAAAGTTCATTCCAAAGTAAAAATATTCTTTAAAAATTATATAATGTGATATTTACAAAACATGTTGTAATACGTATTTATCTATATAGATTGGAAATACTAATATTATTAGTATTATTAGGTACAATATAATTGAAAGGTGGAGGTGCAATGAAAAAATTTATTGTTTTATTCTCAATTTTCTTATGTTTAACACTTATTGGAATTAAATCAAAACCTGCATTTGCAGTTACTACTAATAACCTTACCGAAGGTATTTATAAGTTATCTGATTTTAATCCTTCAAAAAATGGCATTTATTCTGTTTCTAATACTTCCAGAGTGGATAGTATTACTATAATTATTACGAATGAAAATCAGGCCATACTTCAGGTAATACGATTATCACCTGAATCGGAAAAACATAATACAGTACCTATACTTCCTGAATACAGAGTTGTATTACTTGGTAAAGGAGAGGTATTTGTTAATCCCGTGGAACTTACATAGTAATTTCACCTCATTGTGAACTAACAAAATAAATAATAAGTATAGAATAGTAATCACCTAGTAACTTCTTTTAATTTTCAAATATTTACCTAAATATAAAATCCTAGCTACAATTGAGTAGCTAGGATTTTATATTGTAAATAATACTGTAGATTATAAATAGGGTGAGTTTTTTTGCATTTTATTAGTTAGTTTTTTATACAATAATACTATTTTTTAAGCTTCCATAAACATCTTCATGTCATCTTCTACATTAGTGATTCCGCCAATACCAAAGTTATCTATTAATACTTTAGCAACATTTGGCGAAAGGAATGCTGGAAGTGTTGGTCCTAAATGAATGTTTTTAACACCTAAGTGTAATAATGATAATAGTACTATTACAGCTTTTTGTTCATACCAAGCTATGTTGTATGATATAGGTAATTTATTTATGTCATCTAATTCAAATACTTCTTTAAGTTTTAATGCTATAACAACTAATGAATATGAATCATTACATTGTCCTGCATCTAATACTCTTGGAATTCCACCAATATCACCTAAGTTTAATTTGTTATATTTATATTTAGCGCAACCTGCTGTTAATATAACTGTATCCTTTGGTAATTTTTCTGCAAAATCTGTATAGTAATCTCTTGACTTCGCTCTTCCGTCACAACCAGCCATTACGAAGAATCTCTTTATAGCACCAGTTTTAACAGCATCTACTACTTTGTCTGCAAGAGCTAGAACTTGATTATGAGCAAATCCACCAACTATTTGTCCTTTTTCTATTTCAGTAGGTGCACTACATTTCTTAGCCATTTCTATAATTTCAGAAAAATCTTTTATTCCATTATCAAATGCTTCTATATGAGTACATCCAGGCATTCCTGTAGCACCAGTTGTGAATAATCGCGCTTTATATGAATCTTTTGGAATAACTATACAGTTAGTAGTCATAAGTATTGGACCATTAAACTTTTCAAATTCTTCTTTTTGCTTCCACCATGCATTTCCGTAGTTTCCTGCAAAATGTTTATATTGCTTGAACTTTGGATAATATTGTCCAGCAAGCATTTCTCCATGAGTATAAACATCTACTCCAGTTTCCTCTGTTTGTTCAAGTAACATCTCTAAATCTTTTAAATCATGTCCTGAAATTAATATTCCTGGATTAGTTCTAACCCCAATATCTACAGTTGTTATTTCAGGATGTCCATATTTTTCAGTATTGGCCTTATCAAGTAATGCCATACCATCTACACCAAATTTACCAGCTTCTAATGTTAAAGCAACTAATTCATCAACTGTTAAACTATCATCTAACGTAGCTGCCAAAGCTTTTGCCATGAATCCATGAACTTCTTCATTATTGTATTTTAAGTTCATAGACTGTTTCATGTACGCTGATAATCCTTTCAATCCATAAGTAATAAGTTCTCTTAAACTTCTTATATCCTCATTTTCAGTTGCTAACACTCCAACCTTTTCAGCTTTTGCATTAAATTCTATTACATTATCAGCTGTCCAAGTAGTTGCATCTGGCATTATCATTTCTGAAGTTTGCATTCCAAATATTTTTTTGAAGAAACCACCATTAATTTGCACTTCTCCAACTGTTCCGCCTGCTTTAATTACTTTAGCTTTCAGCTCTTCTCTTATCTTTAAGGTGTATTTTACTTTATCTAAAATAGAATCTTTATCAAAATTAGCATTTGTAATTGTTATGAATAAATTTTCTGTTATATTTTTATCCACATTACTATCTATAATTCCAACTTTTCTTCCTTCATTGCTTACTATAGCTAGTCCTTTAGTTACATATATTAATAAATCTTGAGCCTTTGCTACATATTCATCTTTACCACAAACACCTACTTTAGTACAGCCCGTACATCCCGCCGTTTCTTGACATTGATAACAAAACATTGACATATTATGTCCTCCTATTTTATCTTTTATTTTTATATAAAATTTAATAATTTCTTTTTATTATTTCTTAACTTCGACAATTTAAAGTTTACTATATTCTTTTAATCATTTCTGTAACATACGTTACTAATTAAAAACTAATTACTTTTTTATTTATATAAAAAATTTAAAGAGATATTTAATTCCTAGTATTATGAATCAAATATCTCTTTCATTAGGATTAAAGCTTAGTTTCGCAATAACACATAAATTTTAATCGTTCTATTTTAAAATTTGATTTTGCTAATATTTCTGGCCAAGCTTTTACCATTTCATATATCTTATTCTTATTATCACTTGATAAATTATTCCAAGCTACAAGCTCTGGATCAATTTTTTTAGCGTTATCCTTAACTTTACCATATTTCCAACCAGCCTTTTTCCTATAGTTATACCAGTTCTTATATTCATCTTTAGCTAAAATCTCTAATTCTTTAGCTGTAAATTCCATAAAAACTTCAATTTCTTTTACAGAAACAATATCATAATTAATTTTAAGTAAAGCATTAGGAATATTTTTTGCCTGATTCCTAATAGAGTTTCTTATATCTTCACTAAGCTCTGCCCATGACATGACATTATCTGAATCTATATTTTTGTTTTTTTCATGAATTTCCATAGCAAGACTTTCAATTTTTTCACTATAAAATGCATCATGCATCAAATGACGTAAAAATTGTTCTTCATCTACATGCAGTTTTAATTGTTCCCTAGATGGTAGATATGACTGTTCCCATTTTTTTGCATTAGTTAACATACTCATTTCGAGTATTGCTTCCATAGATCTTGATTCATGTTTATATCTCTTAATTTTAAGTAATGCTCTTAGTACACCATCATCAATTTGAGCTTCTTCATTATCATTTATAAGATGAGATACTTTACGTTCTAATAGTGAACGTAGTAACATTGCCCTTCGGATTATAAATAAATGATCCCATTTTTCATCAGTTTGATTTGGCCCAAGAATATTTACATAACCTCTTAAACGACTTATAAAATCTGGACCTTTTGCACCTTTAAAATCAAGTAAAAACTTCTTTTTTTCTGTTTCATCTTTCAAATCTTCTCCACAAAATTCCTTAAAAGTACTACTTGTTCCTCCAGCAAATACAAAAATAGCTTTTCCTATAGGATGGATAGAATCTCCCTCTCTAAATACACCATCCTGCATAGGCGCTAAGAAATACTTTAACCATCCAAGCCTTCCTTCAAGCGCAGAATCGAATTCATCAAAAAATACTAGTGGAATTTTTCCTTCCAATACAATGTCTCTTACTTTATGAAAAGAATTTACTAAATCTAAAGGCGAACGGAATTGAGACAAATTGAAATCTAATTTTTTAATTAAATTTGATGCTATGCTATTAGCTACTTCTACTATACCAAAAGACTTTCCTGAACCAGGTGTTCCAAATACTGCAATAGAAAGTGGCCTAACTGTATTTTTAGTAGATATGTATTCCAGCATAAGATTTTTGATACTTCTATAACCTTCTATTTCCGCCTTATCTACTGTTGTTAGTTTTCCAAATTGTGCTATAGGAATAGATTTCAATGCACTTGTAAATCCATTTTTAACTATATCATATGCTATTTCAGCTAAGTTAGTAGAACTTTTATCCTTTAAGATATACCAGCAAGAACGACAGTTAGAATTCGCTGATACAGGCACTAATACATCTTGCACATGATCCTTTTGTACAAAATCCTCTTCCCCTTCGATAAATATCGAAGAATTAGGGCATGAATATCCTTCAATATTTTCTCCAAAACCTTCAATAAAATATTTCTGAGCTGAAACTATTCCTTGCCTTATTCCTGCTCCTATTGATTCATATAATTCTTCATTATCTTGACTTCCAGTAACAATAGCACCTGCAAGCCCTGCTACAAAGCAGGACGTAAGTCCAATCATTCTACCTTGGATATCTTTGATAAAACTTCCTTCAAATCCATAAGGTAGAAAATATAATCTAGTTTCAGCATTGCTCTCATTTCTATAATAAATTGCACCTTCAAGTCCAAAAGGTATTATAAGATGACGACAGTTTGAGAGAAAAGCAAGATTAGGATTATTACTAATTTGCCAAACAAAATCTTGTGCTGTTCTCTCCCAAGAAAGACTTTTACTTATGTTAACTCCCTTTGAACGCAAATCGTCTCCATTTATAATAACTATAGTTTTTTTGTTGTGAAACTTTTGTAGGTGTTTCCAGAGTTCACTAGTATCAATAGGATTATTCATTTTATATAATATAATTGGCGATGCTCCTGTTGACTTTAAAGCCAAAGGCCAAAAATCCTTGCTAAAATTAAAGCCATTATTTTCATCATCTAATATAATCATATCTGCACTTGGATCATCATTCATAATAGGCAATAATCTTGGAATACCAGACATAGATTCCGTAAATCCCATTAGACGCTTTATTCTATACACATTACTCCTATTATTTTTATCGTCAAATTTAGGAAAAATATCTAACTCTGCAGTAGAGCTCAGGAATTCTCTTTGCCAAATCCCTTCAATATCACGTATATATGGTGAAAATACAGAAGCTTCTGTTGAGATCTTTATAAGCTTAGATAGTAGTAATGCTTCTCCTGGCCTCAAAGTATTATGCATATTTAAATGAGTCTGCCAGTTTAGACCATTTGTATTCTTAGGATATGTCACCCATTGCAGTACATTTATACATATGTCACCTGACACCACAATCTTGTAATTTTTATTTTTCATCTTTAGCTCCTTATAAAACTATTCTAGTGTAATTATATGAAACATACGTATTATAAGTTATTCTTTAGGAGTAAAACCACAATACCCTATTTCATCACATCTTCTCTCTTAAATCATCATGTTCCATTCTCATTATTCTGGTTGGACCAGTAATTTCTCTCTCTTCCATCTCATTGAACAATACTTGCTCTTCTCTTAATTAATTCTATTTGAATTTCATTTATAAATATGTGATTCAAATCATATTTTACTAAATTTTCGTTTATTATAAATCAATAGTTCTTCCAATGTTATGTATTCGCCAGTTAGAGGTATATAATTTTAAGGTAAAATAAAAAGGATGCCTTAGATTTATAAGACATCCTTTCATCTATTGTAGTTTAAGACAAGGTCCATGACCCGTAGCTATAAAATTAGGCTTTAACTGTCGCAAAGTTTGTTGCAACTGTTCGAGCTTATTAGAATCTGGAACCTGTTCTGGCAGAATACTATTTACTTCCATACTCCATTTTGATTCTTTTACTGTATCTATTTCTTTTCCCATAGCAAACATTAAATCACTACTAAAGAATATTCCACGTCTATTTTCCATTATTAATAATCCATCCCAAAGATGCATTTCTGAAGGATAATCAATGAATTCCAATTCATAACTATCTGTAGTTAACTTTTCTCCAGCTTTTTGGGTAATAGTTTTTGCCTTAATTCCAAAACCATTTAATTGACGCGCTGTAACTTCAGAACAAATTGTCTCAGCCTCAGGAAAATGTTCTAATATTACTGACAACCCACCACATTCATCTGCTTCAAAATGTGAAATAAAAATATATTTTAAATCTTTACCATTAAGTGCTGCTTTAAGCTGTGGCAGCAAAGCTTCTGTCTGCATTACATTACCTGTATGAACTAGTACTGGTTCATCACCTAATAGTAAATATTGATGAAATGTAAGATTGATCTGCTGAACATAACTACTAAATTGGTATAAATCTTGATTTATAACTGCCATATAACTGACCCCTTTACTTTTTAAATATAATCTAAATATAAAAACAATTGACTTCTATTATTTTAACTTATTTCTTCGTAATTCCGATTCTCCATATTTCAGGTCCTTGTTCTAAGTACTCCCATTCAAAATGTTCTGGAAAATTCAACATAAACTGCTGATAAAGTGGACGAGGATCATGGTCATTTATAAGTTCCATTATTTCACCTAATGCTAACTCCTCAAAAGCTTTAAAAATTATATCCTTCTTATGTCCTTTTTCATAGAGTCTAACATCTATACTTACAGCAAAGTTTGCCATAATTAATTCCTCCTTTAAAATCCTTCTCGAATTAAACTTTATTAGATGATGATATTATAACCATTACTCTGTAATTTTAATGTGATTTATATCACATTAAAATTATAATTTTCATTTTTTGTATTTACAGAATTTAATTCTTCTATAAATGCACCCATTGCAGGCGTAAGCCATTTATTTCTATTATATAAAATTTGTGTCATCATATTAAAGTCACAATCAATCAAATCTAACTTTATTAAATTTCCTTTAGATAATTCATCTTCTACAGTCATAATAGGCAATAAAGTGATTCCTAAATTATTCATAACAAAACTTTTAATAGTTTCTATACTTCCTATCTCTAGAGCTAAATGAGGCTGCAAAAATTCCTTATGAAACATTGATTCAAAAACACTTCTATGAGCCATTCTATATGTTCAAAGGAAGAAAGATTATCTGCCGGAATTTGTCATGGTCTTGTAAGATTGGCAGTTGGTCTTGAGGATGCTATCGATATAATCAATGATTTAGGGCAAGCTCTTTATTTAATAGCTACGTGATTAATATCACGGTATTAAAATCTTTTATATTGTAAAGTTAAATAGTTAAATAAAATAATTAAATTAAAAAATAAAATTCTTAGGAGGACTATAAAAATGGAAAAAATAAATGTTAACTATGAAAAAATGTATTACGGATTTCCTGTAATTCTTATAAGTTTTTATGATAAAAATGGAGTTCCAAATGTAACTACCCTTTCATCTTCTTATACCCTTAAGGATATGGTTGTTCTTGGCTTTAGTAGTAAGGGATATGCAATAAATCAAATTAAAGAAGTTCATGATTTTGTTATTAATATTCCTAACAGTTCACTTAGAAAAGAAATTAACTTTTGCGGCACCAAGTCTGGTTATGAAATTCAAAAATTTGATGCTGTCAAATTAACTCCAGTTAAATCTGAAATTATAAATGCTCCTATAATTGAAGAATGTCCAATTTCTATAGAATGTACTTTAACTGATATTATTGAAAGAGATGTCTATAAAGGTATTACTAATATTCTAGGTACTATAAAGGGCAGGCTTATTTCAAAGGAATATTTAGATAACGAAGACAGGTTAAAGATTTCAAAATTTGATAACCTCTTATATTTTGGAGATGGAGTAAAAAAAGAATATAGATATATGAAAAATGAACAATAAGATAAGGAGGACATTAGATGTCTTATGAAGCAATTTGGTCTAAGAATCAAATACTAAATGATGTAGAACATATAAAACTACAAAAAGATGGTTTAGATGTTATACAAACCATAATAGATGATTATTCTAAAGAAGGTTATTCTTCAATAACCTCTGAAGATATGAATAGATTTAAATGGGCTGGAGTTTATGAGCAAAAACCAAGAGATGGATATTTTATGATGAGAGTACGCATAAATTCTGGAATAATGAGTTCACAGCAGGCAAAAGTTTTAGCAGGAATTGCTAAGGATTACGGACGTGGAATTGCAAATGTTTCTACAAGAGGTGCTATACAATTCCATTGGGTTCAGGTAGAAAACTTACCAGATATTTATCATCGACTAGAAGCTTGTGGTTTAAGTCCTTTTGAAGCTTGTGGAGACTGTCCTAGAACGATAGTTGGAAATCCGCTTGCCGGTATTGATAAAGATGAACTTATGGATACAACTGATCTTGTAGAACAAGTTAATAATTTCTTTTTACTCAATAAAGATTTTTCTAATTTACCAAGAAAATTTAAAATATCAATCTCAGCTAGCATGCATAATGCAGCTCATGCACAAATTAATGATCTTGCTTTTACTCCAGCAGTAAAGAATATTGACGGAAAAGAAGTAATTGGATTCCACGCATGGGTTGGAGGTGGTCTTTCAGCTAGTCCACATTTAGCACAGAAGCTTGATATCTTTGCACAACCAGAAGATGTACTTAAAGTTGCAGAAGGTGTATGTACTATTTTTAGAGATTATGGCTATAGAGAAAAACGTACTCGTGCTCGTTTAAAATTCTTAGTAGCGGATTGGGGAGCAGGAAAATTTAAAGATAAATTATTAGAATTCACTGGAGATATACCAAGTAGTGGTAAAGATAAATTATCTACATGGAATGCTTCATATTACTTTGGAGTGCATTCTCAAAAAGAAAATGGTAAAAGTTATATTGGTATTAGTTTGCCCTTAGGCGAGATTACTTGTGACCAGCTTTTAGAA
>JAKBFR010000152.1 GCA_021837545.1 Bacillota bacterium
CATCTTGAACAATTTCTTCAATTTCCATATCTGATAGTGTAAAGCCAGTAAAATCGTCTATTTTCTTGCCCTCTGATAGAAGTACTGCCTTTCTTGCTGCATCCTCTAAATTTACAGAGGAGTATGCACCCTGCTTTTCAATTTCACATCTATCTCCACCTATAAAGCTTGCAATAACTGGCTTGTTTGTAGTTTTTACCATATTTAATATTTTTTCTGCCACCTCAGGTGCTGGTGGTTTAGAGATTAACACTATAACCTTTGTTTCTTCATCATCAATTAAGGCTTTAAAACCCTCAATCATCATAATTCCGCCAACTTCACTTTTAAGATCGCGTCCACCAGTTCCAATAACCTGAGATACCCCGCCACCCATTTTATCTATAATGACAGTAATCTCCTGGGTTCCTGTACCAGAGGCTCCCACAATACCTATGTTCCCTCTTCTTACAACATTTGCAAAACATAGAGGTACACCATTAATAATTGCTGTGCCACAATCTGGTCCCATAACAAGCAGTCCCTTATCTCTGCCTATTTCTTTTAGCTCAATTTCTTCTTCTACTGTGACATTATCGCTAAATAACATTACATGAAGGTTATTATTTAATGCTTTTTTTGCTTCATAAGCTGCATATTTCCCTGGCAAAGATATAACTGCCATGTTAGCTTCCTCGAAATGCTTAACTGCAGCATTAAGGGTTGTTGGTTTATACTCTAAAGCTGAGTCATCGTAATCCGTCTTAGTATTTAATAATTCATCAACCTTCTTAACAATTATTTCAAGTGAATTTTCTTCATCACTTGCTACTGCTATGAAAAAATCATTAGGTGTAAGTGCCCTTATTGCATCATTTGACAAACTCAAATTTTCCGTTAACTCTTTATTCAGTTCTGTTCCCATACCGACTATAACGTCTTTTACCTTTGGCATTTTTTTAATTTCCTTAGTTATTAACATTAATGCCACAGAATCATAGTAAGTATTTTTTCTAATATCCACACACAGATTCATTTAACCAAACCCTCCTATTCTTTAAATTAATTAGGATTCTAAGTCCCACGTAAATTCCAAGTGCTGTGTCTGTTCCTGAGGTCTCACCATATCCAATAACTTCTATCAATGCTTCAATAACACTTCTATGATTTTCATCAGCCTTATCATCATTAAAATTTAAAATTGCAGCCATTAAATTCTGTACAGCCTCATTGCTTCCTCCCACTGAGGAATGCTTTAACATTTCAGAGCTGACTCTAGTTGTTTTATATAAGCCCGAGCTAATGATTTTACTATTAAATTCATATATTTGCTCACGATTTAATTTACAATAGCTTCCCAAATATATATATGTGATCATTAAACCGCTAATAAAATCATCCATTGCTGGTGTAAGTCCACATCCAAAGCCTATAACATTCTGCGCCCTATAGCCTATATCATCCACATCGGCTTTTATCACAGCGCGAATAAAATTCAAAAACTTATCCTGTATAAATTCAAAGTTTTTATCAAAAGCACATTTATGAAAAGGTAATAATTCAAGTTCTGGTAGCTTAACTGCAAGCATATTTACCAGTGGTCCCATACCCTGAAGCTTGCCAAGTGTTTTTAATCCTTGTCCTATAATATTTATATTTTCTAAAAGTTGTTGCTCTGAACAGTTTGAAATATTGGTTTCAGAAGGTGAAGACCACTTTTTAGTATTATTCATGGCTATAAATAAGTTTTTTTCCCTGCAATAGATTTCGTTTTTATTAAATTCAAATCTCAAGCCTTGTGTTATATTTAGATCATTAAAATCAACTTGTTCTAAGCCTTCCACAATTACACTCATTGGGGACATTTTTTTCCCTTTGCTTAAAAGTGTTATAAATAGATCTTCACATTCAATATTACAAGCATTTTTAAAGACAGAATGGACTTGTCCACATAATGTTCCTTTTTCCAAAATGATATTGTGAAGGTTTTTACATATAAATAATCCTTTCAATAAAATCATTCCTTTATATTTTAATCTTATTGTTAAATTTCTATTTTTATTCATTTATACCTTTATATGTATTTAATAAACCTTCTTATAATCCATTGTTAATAATTACTAATTACCTTGAAATCACTGAGGTATATTTTAATAATAAAAAAACTGACTCACAAGGAGTCAGCTTCTTATTATATTTTGATTAAATCCATTGCCTTAAGTGCAATTTCAAGATTAAGTCTACTGTCCCCATTCTCTATATCAAGACCAGTAATATCCTTTATTTGTTGTACCCTATATATAATTGTATTGTAATGCATGTACATCTTTTCAGATATTTTTTTCATATTACCATCGCATTCAAAATATATTTTCAAGGTTTTAATAAGCTCCGAATTATTTATTTTATCATATTCTATAAGTGGTTTTATTGTATCAGAACAAAATTCAATAAGTTCATCTTGAAGACCTTCAAAGGCTAAAATTCTATAAAGCCCTAAATCATCATAATGTTTAATATTTCTCATATTTGTTTTGCACAAATTTTCAACAATTAATTTTGCTTGCCCATAACTTTTATATAATTCTTCAGCTCCTTCATAGGAACGTCCTATACCTATTGTTAGCTTATTTTCATCAAATTTTTTCAGAGTCTCCTCCAATATTTTGTGGCAAAAGTTAATGACCTCACTCTTTATTGTTTGAGCATCTTTACTTCTCTCACTTCCATAAAGTATTAATATTCTATCACTTTTATCAACATATACTATTCTTTCCCCATGAAGCTTTGCTATTCTGCCCGTTATAAATAGCAAATCACTTATAGTCCCCTGGGATAAGCTTCCCTTATTACTTACCAATTTATTTAAAGAATACATATCTTTCAAAAGAATTACGATAACTGTATACTTAAGGTTTTTATAAAAATCAAAGGTTTTCCCTCTTTCTATTGCCCTTTTCTGCCTATTTTCACTATCACTGAGTAAGTCATCGAAAAACTCAAGCTTATAATTGCTCTCCATATTATATAATGAAAGCTTTTTAACAAAATCCAAAGCTATTATGTGTACATAGGATTCTATAAGCATATTATCTAAGGGAGTTAGATCCTTTTTATCAAGCCAAATAAAAATGCACCCATATTCTACGCTTTCTATAACTATTGGAATAGACACCCTTTCAACAATTCTTTCTCTTATTTTATCTTTATGTACCTTATAATTTCCTACCTCGTCATAATTACTTTCCTCAATATGTTTAAGACTTATATGCTCATATATAATGTTATCAATTATATTTCTATCGTCCTCATTACAAATAATCTCAAAGCTATCACTCATATTTTCGTATATGGCTAAAGAATTACCTATATTCTCATAAAGCTTTCCAGCTATTTCTTTTAGACTGCCACCCTTCATCATTATGTTCATAACTTCCCTATTAAATCCATTTATTTTTATAAGCATATTCATTTGATCATTAATTACCTCAGTAAGTATGCCTGATATTACATCAGTATGAGAAACAGAAAAGGGAACTTCAATGATGGGAAACCCTAATTCATTTGCCAAATCAATGATATCCTTAGGCAATTCACTCACATATCTACCTACCTTAATACCAAGACCAGCTACACCTTTTATATTTAATTTAGGAATAAGTTCAAGAAGTATATTAATATTATCCTTTATAGAATAGGCTGTTGTAATTAAAAATTCTCCCTCACTAACCCATTCTATGATATCTGGTACCTCCATAACATTTACTTTTGTAATCCTTTTAGCGATGCCATTACCTCCTGCTAAAATTTTAGACCCACCAAGTGTCTCAAGAGTTAGTAACTTTTCTAAGGAAATTCCCAAATAACTATACAAGTAATCACATCCCTTATATATTATCATAATTTTCATAATATTCTTTTATTATATAGTTATTTACGTTTTATCACAATGTTTAATTCCAAGTGACAATTACTTTAAACTTAACACAGAATTAATCTAAACTGCCTATAAGAACAAAGTAATATGTTTTATACTAAGTATATAATAAATTGCGAAGAAGGTGACCTTTTGAAAAAAACTGACTTTAATAAGATTGTAATGGATTATTTTTTTGTAGCCTTAGGCTCTGTACTAATTGCATTTGCAATTACTTCTATTCTAAAACCAAATGGGTTAATAACTGGAGGGATAACGGGAATATCAATCATTTTAGAAAAATTAATTCATATTAAGTATACCTATATCTACTATTTGCTATCTATTTTGGTTCTAGCAGTTGCTTGGATATCTATGGGTAAAAGAGAAGGTATAAAAATAATTACCCTGTCCTTAATATTCCCATTTGTATTAATAGTTTTTGAAAAATTTAATTTCTTCTTTATAAGAAATGATATGATGCTAGCTTCAATTTACTATGGACTTATTTGTGGAATTGGTGCTGGTCTTGTACTAAAAAGAGGATATTCAATGGGAGGCACTGATACTGTTGCCAAGATTCTTCATCATAAGGTTTTTACTTTTGTAAGTATAAGTGAGATTTTACTTTGTGTTGATGGAACAATAATTGCATCATCAGCTATTGTATATAATTTAAACATTGCACTTTATGCTATTATTTCGCAGATTATAGTTGTTATTGTGATTGAAAGCGTGGTCTTTGGATTTGGTTCAAAGAAGGTCAAGCTTGAAATAATAAGCAGTCACCATCAGGATATAACTGAATATATAATCCACAGCATTAAAAGAGGAGTTACCAGCTACGAAGTAAAAGGTGGTTATATGAACTTAGCACGATTAAAACTTCTAACAATCTGTTCCCCAAGGGAGTCTATGTTAATTAAAAGATATATAGCACAAATTGATCCAGATGCCTTTGTAGATGTTTTACCAGTGATTTCAGTATGGGGCAAGGGAGTAGGCTTTGATAGTATATCAGAGTAGTAAAATAATTATGAATGAATAGGAAACAATATATACATGTACAAAATATAAGACTGATTAAAATTTAATCAGTCTTATATTTTTGCTTGTAGTTTTAGGAAACACCAATAGTATTTTAAACTCTTTATTTGCCACATATATGATTGGAGATTTTATGCAAAATAAAAACCACTAAGTTATACTTAGTGGTTTCTTGTTACCTGGCGACGACCTACTCTCCCACAGGGTCACCCTTGCAGTACCATCGGCGCATTGAAGCTTAACCTTCGTGTTCGGTATGGGAACGGGTGTTACCTTCATGCCATAATCACCAGATGAGAATATAAATATTCTCTCAAAATTGCACAGTGAAT
>JAKBFR010000153.1 GCA_021837545.1 Bacillota bacterium
CCTATATCCAGCTTCCTCCAAAATCTTAGTCACCATAGCTGTAGTGGAACCTTTTCCGTTAGTCCCTGCAATATGTATACACTTTAATTTTTTATGTGGATTTCCTAAAAGCTCTAATATCTTTTCAGTTCTCTCAAGCCCAAGTTTACTTCCAAACTTAGCAGTATTTTTTATATAAGTTATAGCCTCATCGTAATTCATGCATTTCATTCCTTTCAAAATCAAATAACTAAATGTAACTAAGTGGGGACAATTAACAACTTTTTAACTTCCACTTAAAGTTTATACCAACTTAGGGATGATTAACAACCCTTTATTATAATTTTACCTTCATTATTTTTATCTATTACAATTAAAAATACCCTATAGTGTAGACTTTTCTGACATTGTCTACTCAATAGGGTATTTTTTAGTTCTTTGTTACAGTTTTTTTATTATTTTAATAAGCTATATTATTTAGCAGCTTCTACATAAGCGCCTTGGAACCAATGTTGTCCTAAAGCTGATGTACGAACTCCCTTAACAGTAGGTTTTGTAACTATTGTATTTGTATAGAAGTAAATTGGAATTACAACATCTTCATTCATAATGATGTCTTCTGCTTCATGTAACATTGCCATTCTCTTAGCTGGATCTAATTCTTTTTTAGCATCTAATATTTTTGCATCATATGCTGGATTGTTGTATCCTGCATCGTTATTTCCTGAACTTGATGCAAGTAAATCAAGGAATGTCATTGGGTCTGTATAGTCTGCTAACCATCCATCTCTTGCAAGAATAAATTGTTTGTCATTTCTTGTTGTTAAGAATACTTTCCATTCTTGGTTCTTAAGTTCGATATCTATTCCAAGATTTGTTTTCCACATATCTTGAACTGCTGCAGCTATGTTTTGGTGTCCTGCACCAGTGTTATAAAGGAAAGTCATTTTAGGGAATCCTTTTCCGTCTGGGTAACCTGCTTCAGCAAGTAATGCTTTAGCTTTAGCTATATCTCCCTTTGCTGGATAGTATTCTTTACTTGCGAAATCCTTTCCATCTGGTTCTGGAATTCCTTTTGGAACAAATGATGTTGCAGGAGTTTGACCACCTTTACTAACATTAGTAACTATGTCTTCTCTGTTAATAGCAAGTGATAAAGCTTTTCTTACTTTAGGATTTTGTATAGCCTTAGCAGCCTCTGGATTTATCTTTACTGCTTCAGGTGTAAGGTTAGCTACATAATAATAAGTTCCTAAATTAGGAGTAATTACGCAACTTCCGTCTGCTACAAGGCCAGGAATTTCTGATTGTGGTGGAGTTTGTATCATATCCATTTGGTCTGCTTTAAATGCTGAAAGTGCTGCTGTTGCATCCTCTATCATTTTATAATTAATAGTATCAAGTTTGATAGCGCTAGCATTCCAGTATTTATCATTTTTAACGAATGTCATTACATCTTTAGGTAACCATTCTTTCATTTTGAATGCGCCGTTAGTAATATAAGTTTCTGGCTTAGTTGCCCAAGAAGTATTGCCATCAGCTACATCTTTTCTAACTGGCATATATGTTTGGAAAGCCGTAAGTGATAAGAAGTAACTAGTTGGATTCTCAAGTGTAACTACAAGAGTTGAATCATCTGTAGCCTTAACTCCAACTTCATCAATAGTTGCTGATTTTACACCAGCAGTTTTCTTGTCAGCTGGAAGTTGACTTTCATTATATCCTTGACCATTTTTTAAGTAAAAAAGTTGATAAGAATATTCAGAAGCAGTAGCAGGATTTAAAACTCTTTTCCATGCATATTCGAAATCACCAGCTACAACTGGCTTGCCATCTGACCATACAGCGCCTGCTCTAATATGGAAAGTATAAACTAAACCATCTTTTGACATTTCATACTTATCTGCCATTCCTGGAATTGGTAAATCTTTGTTATCCAATGCCATTAATCCTTCAAAAGCATTTCCGATAACATCTCCACTATCAATTGCAGTACTTAATGCTGGATCAATAGTCTTAGGTTCTGCACCTAAATTAAAAGTTATTACTTGTGGTACTTTAGCGGCAGCTTCTGGTGTAGTTTCTTGTGCAGTCTTAGCGCCGCAACCTGATAGTAATGATACACTTAAGGTTACCGCAAGTAAAACTGCACTAATCTTTGCTGATTTCTTCATTTTTATTATTCCCCCCTCAATATATATATATATATTCGCTGCAGAGCATCGAATTATATTCATTAATATTAATATGCGTATTAAAAAATATTTTTATTCGTTTAAAATAGGTGACAAGCCACAAAGTGATCTGTTCCTAAATTTTTAAGTTCTGGATCTATTTCCGAACATATTTTCATTGCATATTTACATCTTCCTTTAAATCTACATCCTGGTGGAGGATCTATAGGTGATGGTATTTCTCCTTCAAGCATAATTCTTTTTCTTATCGCAGCTTCTTCAGGGTCCGGTATTGGAATAGCTGAAAGTAAGGCTTGAGTATATGGATGCATTGGATGGCCATATAACTCGTCACTATTACCTATTTCGACCATTTTACCTAAATACATAACTCCGATTCTATTTGAAATATGCTTAACCATTGATAAATCATGAGCTATAAAAAGATAAGTTAATCCCATATTTTCTTGCAATTCTTCAAGCATATTTATAACCTGTGCTTGTATAGAAACATCTAAGGCAGATATAGGCTCATCACAAATTATAAATTCTGGTTGTACAGCAAGAGACCTTGCTATACCAATTCTTTGTCTTTGCCCACCAGAAAATTCATGTGGATACCTACTTGCATGTTCACTGTTTAAGCCTACGGTTGTTAATAATTCTTGAATTCTTGCCATTCTGTCTTTACCTTTATAAACACCATGTATGTCAATTGATTCTCCAACTATATCACCAACAGTCATTCTTGAGTTTAATGAAGCATATGGGTCTTGGAATATCATTTGGATTTTTTTTCTATATGGAAGCATCTGTTTTGGACTTAACCTTGATATATCCTGCCCACCGTATATTATTTGCCCACCAGTGGGCTCATATAGCTTTATTATAGTTCTTCCACAGGTGGTTTTACCACATCCTGATTCTCCAACTATTCCTAAAGTCTCCCCTTTATTGATTGTAAAAGAAATACCATCAACCGCCTTTACGTTACTGTCGCTTTTGGAGAGAAATCCCTTTTTTACAGGAAAATACTTTTTCAAGTCCTTTATTTCAACTAATACTTTTTCATCACTCATTATAAACTCCCCTTTCCAATAGGTGCTTTTATCTTAGGTGAATTAGGGTGATTTAGCCAACAAGCTGCATTGTGTTCAGGACTAATTTCAAATAATGGTGGTCTTTGCTGTTCACAAATTTTCATAGCATAATCACACCTAGGTGCAAATGGGCATCCTACAGGCGGTTTTAACAAATCGGGTGGTTGTCCCTGTATTGGTTTCAATTTTTCTCTTATAGTGCTTTTATGATTAGGAATACTGTTTAAAAGTCCCCAAGTATACGGATGTCTAGGATTATAAAATAAATCTTTTGTAGAACCTGTTTCTGCAATTAATCCACCGTACATAACATTTATTCTCGCGCAAACATCTGCAACCACTCCTAAATCATGTGTTATAAGAATAATTGAAGTATTCAATTTCTGTTTTATATCTTTCATAAGCTCAAGAATCTGTGCTTGTATCGTAACATCTAGGGCTGTTGTAGGTTCATCAGCGATTAACAGTTTTGGATCACAACATAATGCCATAGCAATCATTGCACGTTGTCTCATACCACCTGAAAATTCATGAGGATATTGCTTCATTCTCTTTTCAGGACTTGGAATTCCAACTAAGGAAAGCATTTGTACCGCTCTATCGAAAGCTTCTTTCTTGCTTAATCCCCTGTGTTTAATTAATGGTTCCATTATTTGATTACCTACGTTGAATACTGGATTTAGAGAAGTCATCGGGTCCTGAAATATCATCCCAATTTCATTTCCTCTTATTGATTCCATTTCTTTCTCAGAAGCCTTTACAAGATCTTTTCCTTGGAATATCATTTCACCATCTACTATCTTTCCTGTATCGGTAAGTAGTCTCATAAGTGACATCATTGTAACACTTTTTCCACTTCCAGATTCTCCAACTATTCCAAGAGCCTCGCCTTTATTTAAGTAAAAGGATACTCCTCCTACAGCCTTAACCTCACCAACATGTGTAAAAAAGGATGTTTTTAAATTATTTACTTCAAGCAATCTTTCCATAATCTTCCCCCTAACTATTTTCGCATCTTCGGGTCTAGAGCATCTCTTAGTCCATCACCAAGGAAATTAAACGCAAGTATCGTTAAACAAATTGCCATTGCTGGAAAAAACAACTGTAATGGAAAAAGTTGATATCCATCTAATGCTTCCGACGCAAGACTTCCCCAGGATGCTTGAGGTGCAGAAATTCCAAGTCCTATAAAGCTAAGGAAGGCTTCTGTAAAAATGGCACTTGGAATAGACATTGTCATCGTTACTATTATTGGTCCCATACTATTGGGAATAAGATGCTTTAGTATTATTCTCATGCTAGAAGCACCTGAAATTTTCGCAGCAAGGACAAATTCCTGTTCTTTTAGTGCCATAATCTGCGAACGAACTATTCTCGCCATTACTACCCAAAAGGATATTGCCATTGCAATTATAATACTTTTCATACCACCATCAGCAGAAGGATGATCTGGTTTATTAAGTATAACCATTAAGAGAATAACATAAATCATGCTAGGAACTGACCAAATTACATCAACAATTCTCATCATTATGTTATCAACATTACCACCTGCATATCCTGCTATACTACCATATAAAATTCCTATAACAAGATTTAATATACTTGCAATAAATGCAATACTAAGTGAAATTCTAGCTCCATATAATATTCTTACAAATTGGTCACGACCAAATTTATCAGTACCAAACCAATGAAGGGAGCTTGGGCCTTGGTTTGTGATTTTAAAATTTTGCGAATAATAATTATATTGTGAAAGCATTGGGCCAACTATAGCCGCTATAGTTATGAATATAACGAAAATAAGTCCTCCCATTGCAAGTTTATTTTGTTTTAATCTTCTCCAAGCATCCTGGAAATAGGTTTCACTTGGTCTAACTATTTCATTCAACTTTTTCTTATCACTAGGTATTTTTTCAAATAGTTCAGTATTTATTTCCATACTTATGCCCCCCCTTAAGCCTCAATTTTTATTCTTGGGTCAATTACTGCGTATAGTAT
>JAKBFR010000154.1 GCA_021837545.1 Bacillota bacterium
TAATAAAAGAATTAGTGATGGTAAAGTGCTTAAACTTATAGAAGCATTTTTGCAAAGTGGAATACTAGAAGATGGTTCGTTTTATGAAACTACAATAGGAAGTCCTCAAGGTGGGGTTATATCTCCGTTATTGATGAATATTTATATGGATAAATTTGACCAAGAGATGAAAAATAAAAATATTAGAATTGTTAGGTATGCAGATGATATATTGATTTTTGCAAAGTCGAAAAGCGAAGCTGGAAGATATAAGGAAATTGCTACTAAAATATTGGAGCAAGAACTTAAACTTACAGTAAATGTAAAGAAAACACACATAACAAATATTGATAAAGGAATTGCATACCTAGGATTTGTAATAAAGAGAAAGTACATCTCAATACAACCGAAAAGGATTGAGAAACTCAAAGATAAGATTAGGGAACTTACACCGAGAAACTCTGGATTAAATTTAGGGTACATGGTATGGAAACTTAATCCAATCCTTAGAGGTTGGTGTAATTATTTCAAAATAGCTAATTGTAAATCAATATTTGCAAATATTATAGGTTGGATAAGACGTAGGCTTAGAATGAAGCAGATGAAAGAATGGAAAAGTTACAAATCACTTCATAAAACTCTTAGAAGAATGGGATACAAAGGTGAATTTAAGAAGATATCCATGACGACATGGAGAAATTCAGCAAGCCCACTTGTATGTATGGCACTTCCAAACACTTGGTTTGATGAAATCAAACTATTTGACATGTCTAAAGTAGAAACCGCAGTTTTGCATTATTATAAATAATAATGGAGATTTATCAGGAGCCGTGTGCGAGGCCCGCATGCACGGTTCTGTGAGAGGAAAAATCTCAGAAAATTATTTCTGAGATTTACCTACTCGATGCTTTAAAATGTTTATGGCTGTTTAAAATAAAAAATACAGGTAAATAATTAAATGTAAAATAGATTTAGATAAAGGAAGAGAGTGCATGCCAAGAAAAAAACATGAATGGTATATAGGAGCTAGATTACATGTTATTGCAAGAGGAAATCACAGGAATAATATTTTTAGAGATGAGACAGACTATGAACTATATTTAAATTATTTAAATGAAGCTATGGAATATTATAAAAATAAATATAAAGTAATTGCATATGTTTTAATGACTAATCATGTACATATTATAATTGAAACAACAGATAAAGATGTATCAGACTTTATAAAAAGGGTACATAGTAGGTATGCGTGGAATTTTAATAAAAAATATAAATATATAGGACATTTATTTCAAGACAGATATAGAGGAGAATTAATTAAAGATGATAGATATATGTTAGAGGTAAGCAGGTATGTGCATTTAAATCCAGTAAGAGCAAACATGGTACAAAAACCAGGAGAATATAAATGGTCTAGTTATTCAATATTTATAGGAGAAAAAGAAGAAAAACTAATAAATGCAGATATAGTGTTAAAATATTTTAAATATGATAATAAAAAGAGAGGCATTAGAAATATAGTAGTTCCTCATGATAATATAAAGGAAGCAAGTCTAGTAAAGGACATGAATATATTTGCATTTAATAAGCTTCATGAAGTAACAGACTTTTTAATTGGAGTTAATCCATATGAATCTATTATAGAATTAAAGGATAAACATAATATAAAAAATTCATATATAATAGATTTTCAAGATGTCAGGGGCAGGACAGTGCTATTGAATTTGTAGCAGTAGCTGCTGCTGGTGGGCATAATCTTCTAATGTCTGGTTCTCCGGGTTGTGGAAAATCTATGGTGGCAAAAAGAATACCAACTATACTACCATCTATGACAGAAGAAGAAGCTTTAGAAGTAACTAAAATATATAGTGTTGCAGGTTTACTTAAAAATAGAGGGAGTTTAATAAAAACACTTTAGATGCTTTAAGGCAACCTATGGAAGATGGTAATGTAACTATTGCAAGAGTAAAGAATACACATTTATTCCCTACAAATTTTATGTTAGTTGCAGCTATGAATCCATGTCCATGTGGTTATTATGGTGAAAGTAGATGTCATTGTACAGATTATGAAGTATTGAAATATAGAGAAAAATTATCTGGTCCACTTATGGATAGAATTGATATACAAAAGTATTTTAAAAGTGTAGATATTATGGATTTATCTGAAGGAACTAAGGGACCAAGTTCTAAAAAATTAATCTTATATAATTAAGGCATTGATGTGTAGAGAAATCGAAAAGGAGCAAGCTACTATGGTTGTAGTATAGAAGATGGATAAAGAATTGTTATATGTATGGTTAAATAAAATAAGAGGTGTTGGGCCAATATTAGCAAATAACTTAATTGAGTGTTTTAGTGATATAGATGAGATATATCATGCAGATATATCAGAATTATTAAAAGAGGCATTATCGTTAAGAAAAATACCTGTAATTAGTGGAATGGCTAAAGGGATAGATAGCTATGCACATACAATAGCTATAAATAACAATAACTATACAATTGCAATTTTAGGAACTGGCGTAGATAAGTGTTATCCAAAAGAACATATTACTTTAATGAATAAAATAATAGAAAAAGGCGCTGTGATTTCTCAATTTGAGCCAGGTACAAACACAGCACTAAATTTAATGTTTAGTGCAATTTTTTATTTTAAGGGAATAATTAATATGATTAATAAAAAAATAGTATCTGTTTTGGTTTCATTACAATATAATTTAGGCTATAATAAAAATATATTAGTATAATTTATTAGATAAGGAGCTGATACAAATGCATATAGAAGAAGATAAAATGTTTACGATAGAAGAATATGAAAAGTTACAACATAAATATAAATATAATATAGAGCTCATAAATGGAGAGGTTGTTCTTCATTCTAAAACATCTGTTAAACATAATGAAATAGTAAATAATATTCAATTTAAGATTATGAGCTACTTAGCTAATAGTAAATGTAAAGTATATACGGAGCAAATAGAATTGAAATTTCATAATGATAAGGATATTATAAATGTATTTCCTGATGTATTTGTAATGTGCGAAGATGCAAAAAAAAATGGGGAAAGCTTCGTATCTCCACCAAAGATAATATTTGAAGTGGTTTCTCCTAATTATTCAGGACATGATTATATAACAAAACTTCAAATATATCAAAGATATGGGGTTTTAGAATACGTGATAGTTGAGCAGACAGGAGAGATGATTCAGTATAATCTAGTAGATGGAGTATTTAAACCTTCTATAAATGAATATTATTCTAGTAATATTTTTGAAGGATTATTTATAACAACTGAAGAAATTTTAAAATAGTAACCTCAGCCCTTTGGCAACAAAGGGGTCAGACCCATGCCCGTAAAGTTTATATAATTCTGAATAGATTGAATATAATGACAACAACATCTTTGGCTAATTAAAGAAACAAAACCACAATAATCAATATGATAATTAGTAACGCTAATGATAAAATTATCATTAGCAAAAGATGAAAGGTTGTTAAAAAATGAACAAAAGAATAAAAAGATTAATTGATAATTTAAAGTATATATTAAACTCAGAATTGCTAAAAAAGATAGCAATAAAAACTAAATTTCAAAAAAAATATAGCAAATTTACACCTGGAGCAAGTCGCTCGTGAACTCCCGACTAGCACCCCCCCGGGGGGGGAACAGGATTTTCCAGGTACAAGCACAGCACTAAATAATATGTTTAATTCGGTGTTTTATTTTATGAAAGTACACACTTATTGGATGATGTACAATTTAGCTATAGAGTAAAATGATTGCAATCTTGCATATTAAAATATAATAAATATTATCCCAATATATAAGTTAGTAAGTGTTATAATGATTTGTTAGGAATTAGAATTATCGTTTCAGATTATAATGAAATATTAAATCAAGATTTATCAATATTTAGAGTTGCTGATATGAGAAATGGAAAAGTGAAGGATGATGGATATAGAGGTATACATCTATATTATCAAAGAAGTAATAGACAAGTTAACTCTAAAGAAGATAGGAAATTAAACGATTGGTTACATATATATTTATATAAGCATACAAATGATAATAGTATTGGAGTTTGTTTAAGAAAAAAATATGAAGGTAATGAAATTAAAAGTGAAGAGGACTTTAAGGAGGTTTTAAAATATGTGTTATCTGATAGCAAAGAAGTTTAATAAAGAAGGTAGCTTAGTATTAGAAGCAGAACGTGGACAAAGATTAGCATCATTATCAAAATATTTAACATTAACAACATTAGATAGTGGTGTGCAAGTATTAACTTTAAATGATTTAGATAGCTATAAAGAATATGCACCATATACAATGATTAATAATGAAGTTGAGTTTATATCTAAAGTAGTTAGTATGTAGCAAATTGCAGGTTGGAAACAAGTTCCAACAAAAGGGTCAGACCCTTGTGTAAATTTACTAGGTACAAGTTCAAAATAATAAAGAAATAGAGATAACAGATAAGATGAAGTAATAAAATCTTATCTGTTTTTTGTTTTAAGTGAAGAAGTAGAACAAAACCTAATTTTCTGATAAAATAAAGGTATAGAAAGACGAATATAATTAGGGATAATAGTCTAAGGTAAATATAGAGGATGTGATAGTAATGTCTAAGAAAAAAGGAAAAATAATAGATGATAATTTTATAATGTCCCCTAAAGGATAAAGATCTATTAATAGCACTACTAAGCGATATATTAGTTATTTCAGAGGAAGAATTTGATGGAATAGAAATAATAAATAGTGAACTAATAAAGGAATTCAAAGAGGATAGAAAAGGAATATTAGACGTAAGAGTAAGAACTAAGTTAGGAAAGCAAATAGATGTTGAAATACAAATACTGCCAACAGAATATATGGCAGAACGTACTATGTTCTATTGGAGTAAGATGTACACAAGTCAAATAAAGCCAGGCGACACATATGATAAACTAAAGAAATGTCTAACAATAAATATTGTAGATTTTAAGTGTACTAGAGATAAAAAAAGGTATTATTAACTAGCACTAACAAGTCAGTCGAAAGCTCTCGACTAACACAACAGAGGCCTAGAAAATTACCAAGTACAAGCACTGCACTAAATGAATGCTTAGTGGTGTGTTTTGTATATAAAATTACATTATATTTTTGTTTATTAAAAGTATGTTATGGGATATAATATAAGTAATAATATTAACGAATGGAGTTGATATATATGTCACCAATTATATCTACATTTTTTG
>JAKBFR010000155.1 GCA_021837545.1 Bacillota bacterium
AAAGAAAAAAAAGATAAAGAAAAATCAAAAAAACTAGAAAAAGAAAGCTTAGAGAAATTAGATAAAAAAGTTTTAGAAGAATTAGATAAAAAGAACTTAAAAGAAATGAAAGGTTTAAAAAAGAACTTTGGCGGGAATTCCATTATGCCTATGGAGGTAATGTTAAAACAACTTGTAGGAGAAAATATTTCATTTAGTACTGTAGCTCGAAGTAATGGGTTTGTAACTAATGCAACTTTATTGAGTGTTAAAGATGGAATTGTTCACATGGACACTTCTCATAGTATTTTAAGTATTCCTGTATGTGAGATTGTAGGAATTGAAAGTAATTTAATTCATTCTATAGAACTTCAATCTCTAGTGGAGACTCCAACAGAAGAATCCTATAAATATAAGGAATGGTCCCTAAGAAATTTATTTAGTACAATGATTGGAGAAAAGATTTTTATTGAAACAACAGGTTCAGGGAGTTTTGATAATATAAATGATAAAATAATAACTAATGTAGGTCAAGGAATTGTCGTATTAGATAATACAATGGCGATATCGTTGAGTAAAATCATATTAGTGGAAAGAAAATAATACATGGAATATTTTAAGCATTTAAAGTCAATAGAGTATATGAAGAAATATCTCTACATTTAAAAGTAGAGGTGTTTCTTTATGTTTAATCTAATGGTTTAGTTATACCTAGAAATATTAACAATATTTTCATAAAGTATGCATTTGAAATAAGGTATAATTTAAGATACAAAATTGATTTCATAGAAGGAGAGAATTAACATGAGACAAGCTATGCGTAAGAAGAAGAAAACCTCTATAAGTGATAAATTGAGCAAAAGAATAATGATGCTGATAATTTCCATATTTTTAATAATAGTTATTGCTACATATTTCTTGCTTCAATCAGCTATTAGCAAAGTAGTAGTAGCTGTAGGACCCGCAGTTACCACAGTAATTACTAATAGACTAGAAAAAGTAGATTATGATAAATTTTTAAGTGAAAAAGAAAATAGTGAAATTTATAAGGAGCTTAACGATGGAATAACTTTTTTAAGTGATAAGGGAAAGGACATTATACAAGAAATATCTATTGTTACTTTAAATTCAGATAATAAGTGGACATACATTGTTGATAAATCTAAAGAAAGTCACGCAAAATTTGGAGATGTATTTGAAGATGCGTCTAATAAAATAATAATTGAAGAAGCTCTAAATACTGGTAAACCAACAATTTCAGGTGTACAAAGGGATGTAATTAATAGGACATCCTCAATGAATACATACATACCTATTAAAACACAAAAGGGAATGAATACATTAGTAATATTGAAGGTTAAATTAGATACTATATTGCAAGCGCAATTATTAATTTTACTAGGTGTCGTTATATTTTCAATTATAGCTATTTTAATTATAAAATTCATGGTGAATAAAATTACTCACAAACAGACTAAATCAATAAATGTACTAGTAGAAAAAATGAGAGATATGTCCAACTTAGAAGGAGATTTAACAAAAAGAATTCAAATAGATAGTAATGATGAAATTGGAGAATTAGCAGAAAGTACTAATAAAATGTTAGACACCTTCCAAGAACTTTTGGTACATATTAGCAAGACCTCAAATAAAATTTATGAGATTGGAGAAAAATTTACGAATGCATTTGATAGGAATGTAGAAGAGTTTAAAGAGATGAATGTAGTGACTGGAAATATTGCATCGAGAATAGATCAACAGACAGAAGAGTTGAATAGCTCTGCTAGTAACATGCATTATATTAATGATGCAGTATCTCAAATTGCCAATAGTTCTCAAATGGTTACAGAACAAGCAATTGAAGCTAAAGATAATGCAAGTGAAGGAAATAGAACCATGATGGAGCTTGCAAGCCAATCTAAAGAAATAGTGGAGGTAGTAGGAGATACTTCGCAATTAGTTAAAGAGCTAGATGAGAAATCAGTAGCAATAAATGGCATAGTAGATGCTATTACAGCTATATCAGAACAAACCAATTTATTAGCACTAAATGCTTCTATTGAGGCGGCGAGGGCAGGAGAACAAGGTAGAGGCTTTGCTGTGGTTGCAGATGAAGTAAGAAAATTGGCAGAAGAATCATCAAAATCTGCAGAGGAAATATCTGAGCTTATTAAAGAAGTTCAAAGAGGAATAGCGGCTGCAGGTGGATCAATGGAAGGCGTGGCACACCGAGTTAAAGATGTATATAGTTATGTGGAGATAGCAGCTAATAAATTTGATAAAATAGCTAGTTCCATTAGCCAGGTTTCAGAAAAAGTAGAAGAAGTATCATCAGCTACTGAGGAAATGTCCGCAAATGCATCTACTATAAATAATCAAATTGAAAATTTAGCAAATATTTCACAAGAGAACAATCATGCTACCGAAAGCGTGGCAGCAAGTATTCAGTATCAAGTAAATGAGGTAACAAATTTGCAACTTGTATTAAAAGAAATGGATGATTCTACATTGGAACTAATGAAGAAGTTATCAAAATTAAAGTTAATATAAAATGTAAATAATGTGTAAGAGAATTTATTCTGAAATTTTGGATATAATACTTTAGGTATCCCAATAAATTTGGAATTTCTACACAGTTTTGGTACGGTCTATTAAAGTCTAGGCATAGAGAAGAGAGATACTCTTCTTCTGAAATGTAGATAAATATGTGTAGATAAAAAGAATTTAACCATTAATATAAAATTAATTTGACTTATTGATTATATAATTTAAAATTAAAATATATAATAATAGAAATTAGCAATTGAAAGGGGAATTTTAAATGAATAAAAAAATATATATTGATGGAATGAGTTGTGGACATTGTGTAAGTCATGTAAAGGAAGCTTTATTAGACATTGGTGCTATTAAAGTAAAAGTTGACTTAGAAGAAAAATTTGCAGTAGCAGAATTTGAAGATGAAATAAATGATAATGAAATTACAGATGCTATCGAAGATGTGGGATATGAAGTAAGTGAAATAGAAGAGCTATAATATTTATTAACAAATTTAAATCTGCCTTTTGGCAGATTTTTTATTTTTATTAAAAATGGTTAGTCATATTCGAAAAATAACTAGTATCTTTTACATGTTATTTTTTCGAATATGACCTATAAAGTTAAGATTCCTTTTGATACTTACATACATACTCATCCAAATTCCATGTAGATAAAAAAGCCTTAGCTTGTTTATATCCAGTTTTATATAACTCAATACTCTTTTCCTTCGTTAGATTAAAATCAGTAACTTGTATTCCACAAGTTGGAATTATAATAGAGCGAGAAATATTTTCTTCGCTTAAATATTCAGGTGTAGTTTTTGCTGACAGAGTTTGAGCAACAGCAAAAAGAAAAGATAGAGGATTGTGTTTTTCAGGCTTGTTCTTATCATTAGGGTCTAATTCAAATCTAAATCCAATGGTAGTAGACTTTGGGGTTGAAGCGACATCAAATATAGTTAGTGGAAAATTGCAGGTGATCCCTCCATCAACAATGTAGCAAACACCAGAAGGAGTATTAAGTTGTACTGGTTTGAAGTAAAAAGGAATACTGGAACTCATTCGCACCGCTTTAGCAATGCTGAATTCCATAGGATCTATACCATAATTGTGAAGATCATCAGGAATAATAAGCAACCTTTTATTTGTTATATCCGAGGCTACGATTTTTAATTTATATTCTCCATTTATATACACATCTTTAAATTTGCTAATCCCCTTATGTTTTAATAGGTTATCCATAAATTTTTCTAGGTAATCTCCAGAATAGAGACTTTGTTTTTTTATAATACCTAGAGGCTTTCCTAGTACCGGTAAACGTTGTAAATTATCTTTATCCATGAATTTAAGAAAGTTTATTTCAGTAAGCATCTTTCGAATTTCCTTTGAACTATAACCAGCAGAAATAAATGCAGCGATCACAGCTCCAGCAGAACACCCAGCTATCTTATCAAATTCAAAACCTTCATTTTCTATACAATTTATTGCACCAACAATACCTATACCCCTCATTCCACCACCTTCAAAAACAGCATTAATTTTCAATATATACACCTCCTTACTATTATTTATGTATCTGCAACGATATAGGGAACAATTAAAACAAATTTTACAAACTTATTGACCTCTGAAAAAATAGCAAGTCAAAGATGCGATAGGTATTTTTTAGATGCTTTAATATATAAAAATTGAATAAATCCTAGATTAATTTGAAATCTAGGATTTAAAATTATATACTTTTACGCGCATCAATTATTGTTTGATATAAAATTATCACAATACAATCAATAATTTGATCTTTTTTCTCCTTAGTAGTTTTCTGAGAATAACAAGTGATTTTTAGTTTCTCCAAGCATTTATCTATTTTAGATTGATTTTTCTGTGAGAAATTTTTAATATATTTAGTTGGTATATTTTCTTCGGCCCATCTTTTATTCATATCTAGACGACCTAATTCTACAAAGGATAGTATTTTATAAAATAATATATCTGGATTGTCATTAGTAGTTTCATCAATAAGCATAACTTGACTAATAATAGATTTCCATGCATTATATTTAATTTCTAAAAAAGTTCTCATATTTTTATCTTCGAAGGTAGGAATTTGATAATTTATTATATCATCAATATCAGAAAACTCTTTTTCCTTGTCTTTTGAAGTTTCTAATATAGTATTTAATCCAGGTATCTTTAAGATTTTAATTAATAAAGGTAAAATATTAGAAGGTATAGGAGCTCCTAGTAGAGTCAGATTTTCTAAAATACTGACACTCTCTGTAATTGCTAGGAAAGCTACAATGATTTGGGATAACATGGTTGTAGCTACTAGTGGATCTAAAATAATTTCAAGCAATCTAACTGTAATTATAGAAATTGTATAAGTCATAACCTTTTTAGTGAATTTACATAGGCCTTTGCTGCAAAATCTTTTATATTTTATAGCAGTAGATATTCCTATAAGAGTATCTAAAATAATAAGCACTAAAAGAATAATATATGATGTTTGTATGCTTGTAAATATTTCAGAAAGGAAACCTAGTATTCCGGATACTCCCAATATTTTTAACAAGATATCGTTCTTGTCCATTTTTTCATCTCCATTAAATTATCAACAACAGTGCTGTAATATTAACCACTTTAGAAGAGATTTAGACTTCAGCTAAAATCTTATTTTTCATAGG
>JAKBFR010000156.1 GCA_021837545.1 Bacillota bacterium
GAGGAGTATTTTTAACAGCTGTACTAATTTCAGCATTAGTAGTTTATTTTTTTTATTCAGCATCAGATTTACCATTTGTATATAGCCAATTTTAGTAGTATTAGAGGGATGATATCATGAAAGTATTAGAAAGCATTGATAGGTTTTCAGAAACTAGCAGAGTAGCTGTTAAATGTTTGGACAAACAGTTGACATATAAACAGCTAAAAGAATATTCAGATAAAATAGCCATGTATTTATTAAAAGAATTTAAAGAGGATAGAAGACCAATTATTATTTATGGTAACAAGGAAAATAATATATTACCAGTAATGATAGGAGCTTTGAAATCTGGAAGAGCATACGTGCCACTAGATGTTACATTTCCAGAAACTAGAATAAAACAAATAATAGATGAAGTAAAACCTAGAATTATATTTAACTTCACTAATGATTCTTTGGAGTTAAAGGATGAATTAGAAATAAAACAAAATGAAGTAGATAATATTTTTAATATGCCAATAAATGAAGTACCATCTAGAGATAATTGGGTAAAAGATGAAGATAATTGTTATATATTATTTACATCAGGAAGTACAGGAAAGCCAAAAGGCGTGCAAATAAATAAGAGAAATATTGATTCATTTACCAAGTGGTTTGAAGAATTTCTTGAATTTGATGAAAGTTCAAAGATAGTTTTAAATCAAGTATCATATTCTTTTGATGTATCAGTAATTCCTATATATATGGGATTGGGTAATGGAAAGACTTTGTTTACTTTAAACAAGGATACTTTAGAAGATTTAAAATTATTATTTACTGAATTAACAAGATCTAATATAGATTACTGGGTATCAACGCCGGCACTAGCAGAGATCTGTAGTAAATTTGATGATTTTAATAATGAAAAAATAAATAAATTATCAGAATTTATATTTGCAGGAGAAGTATTAACAAAGAAATTAGTTGGAAATTTAATGAATAGATTCCCAAATGCTAAGATTGTAAATGGTTATGGACCAACAGAAGCTACTGTATTAATTTCAGCGATAAATATCAATGAAGATATAATGGAATGTGAAAAGGGAATACCTATAGGATATCCAATTGATAGTTGTGAGTTAAATATAGTTGATGAACAAGGAAATAAATTAAAAGATGGGGAAAAAGGTGAGCTCGTTGCAATAGGAGATAGCATAAGCGTAGGATATTTAAATAATTTTGAAATGACAAACAAAGTATTCTTTAAAACTGAAAAAGGTAAACAAGGATATAAAACTGGGGATTTAGCGTATTATGAAAATGGTATAATATATTATTGTGGTAGAAAAGATTTTCAAATAAAATTAAATGGTTTTAGAATTGAAATTGAGGACATAGAAAATAATTTAAGAAAAGTGAAAAATATAAATAATGCAGTGATATTTCCAGTTTTCAGTGAAGAACATAAAATTTCACACTTAACAGCATTTATAGTTCTTAATGATAAGAATCAGCTATCAAACTTGAAAAATGCAACACTAATAAAAAATGAATTAAAAAAATTAATACCGTCATATATGATTCCTAGAAATATAAAAATTTTAAATGAGTTTCCATTAAACACCAATGGAAAAATTGACAGAAAGAAACTTATGGAGGAATTAAAATGACGTTAATTCAATATGGTGATTATTTTTATTTGTATGTATTAATGATTGCTTTAATACCAGCTATTATTTTAGGATTATTAGAAAAACAGATTAAATATTATGGTGTTTTTATATCAATTTTAATGATAATAGCAATTATGGGTATAGGAAAAATATTTCCATTGTTTTTAGTAGCAGAAATTACATTAATTAAAGTATATTTTATGTTGAGAAAAAAGACGAATAATAAATATTTATATTATTTTGCTTTATTTTGTTCTATGTCACCAGTAATTATTTTTAAATTAAGTGCTATCACAATTGAGAGAAGTATAGGATTTATAGGTCTTTCATATCTTAATTTTAAAGCTATACAAATGATTATTGAAATATATGATGGAGCAATTAAGGAAGTAAATATTTTTAAAACCTTATATTTCTTTTTGTTTTTTCCAACATTAAGTTGCGGGCCAATAGATAGATCAAGAAGATTTGAGGCTGATTTGGGAAAAAGCATAGATAGAAAAGAGTATATAAGCGATTATTTAAATTTCGGTATAAAACGTATAATTAGAGGAATAATATATAAATTTATTATTGCTGATTTAATTAGTGCATTATGGATGAGTAAGATTCCCACAGATGTAACGTTTATGAACTCTTTGAATTATATGTATGCATATAGCTTATATCTATTTTTTGATTTTGCAGGATATACTGCCTTTGCAGTAGGAACAAGCTATATTTTGGGTATAAAAGTACCTGAAAATTTCAATAAGCCATTTTTGAGTAAAGATATGAAGGAATTTTGGAGTAGGTGGCACATATCATTGTCAAAATGGTTTGGGGATTACATATATTCAAGATTTGTACTAAATAGCATGAGAAATAAGAGATTTAAAAATAGAATTATTGCTTCACATGTCGGTCAGATGATAACGATGCTTGTTATGGGAGCATGGCATGATTTAAAATGGTATTATATTATATATGGACTCTATCAAGGGGTAGCATTGGTAGGTACAGATATATATCAACGTAAGTCAAAGTTTTATAAAACTCATAAGAAGGAAAAATGGTTTCAATATATCCAAATAGTCGTGACATTTAATATAGCATGTTTTGGTTTATTACTATTTTCAGGATATTTATATAGTAAGTAGGAGGAGAGTTTAATGGAAGAAAAAGTACTAAACATATTAATTGAAGTTACTGGCAATGATGATATTTCAGAAGAAAAGGATGCAGATTTATTTGAAGCTGGATTACTTGATTCATTAGGAATTATAGAAGTGTTATTAAAGATTGAAGAAGTCTTTGGATTAAGATTACAACCAACAGATTTAGAAAAGAAGGATATGTCAACAGTAAATAATTTAGTGGAATTTTTAAATAGTAAACTAAATTAGCAAATTACATTCTAAGGCACATTCCAATATAATTATGTAATATATTTTTTAAGTGGTTACCTTGAAGTTTTAGGGTAACCACTTTTATAATGTACAATACTCAATTATCATAAGAAAATGTATAATGGTAGTGTAGTATTGTATATAATCTATAAATATAGAATAAAATAGATTAAAGCAATTGTTCTATAATTTGTAATAATCAATAAAATTTAATTAATAGGTAGAAATAAAAATAAGAAATGGTGATTAAATGAGAAATATAGATTTTAAATTAAGGAACAAATTAAACTTATTAATATACCTTATAGTTAAAATTGACAAGGATGATGTATTTGCATTATCATCTCAATTAGCATATTATTTAGTGTTATCTTTTTTCCCATTTATGCTATTTTTAATGACATTAGTTGGGTTCAGTGATTTAAGTTCTGGTCAAATATTAGGAGGGTTAGGTGTTATTTTACCTAAAAGAATACTGGAATTAACACAGTCAACAGTGAAAGAAGTATCTGATAATCAATATACAGGATTATTAGGACTATCCATAATATTAATGATGTGGACAGCATCATCTGCTTTTAAAGCTATAATTAAAAGCGTTAATAAGGCTTATAATTTTAAAGAAAATAGATCTTTTATTAAACTTTCAATTATCTCCATGTTAGGAATATTGGCATTAGCATTAATTATTATATTAGCACTAACGATGTTAGTATTTGGAAATGTAATAAGTGAATATATTAAAAATACTAATCAATTTTATGATATTATACTTATTATTTGGAACATATTTCGATATGCTTTTATATTTATTATTATGATAGTCATATTTGCAACTATTTATAGGCTTGCACCATCTAAAAAGCTTACATGGAAAGAAGTGATTCCAGGTTCTATATTCAGTACAATAGGTTGGATAGTAGTATCTTTTGGATTCTCCTTTTACATTGATAATTTTAATAATTATACTAGATTTTATGGAAGTCTAGGGGCTGTATTTATACTTATGACTTGGTTATTCCTCATATCAATGATAATTATTATAGGTGTAGAAATAAATTTTGTTACAGTAGAAATCAAAAATAAAATGTATTTATTAGATTATAAGTAAATGCATTTTATGCACTGAAATTTTTATTTTCAATGAATATAAATCGCTGAAGTGGATATAACTTTAGATGAAAAATATTCAGGAGGTAAAATATGAATAAAATAATATTATTAGGAAGATTGGTTAAAGACCCTGAACTAAGACATAGTGAAAATAGTGATAAAATTTATACTAAATTTACAATTGCTGTACAGAGAAATTTTAAACTACCTGATGGCGTTCGAGAAGCAGATTTTATTCCAATTATAGTTTGGGGTAAAAAAGCAGAGGCTATAGTCAAGTATATGAAAAAAGGAAGCCTTATAACGTTAAGCGGAAGACTTAGAACAGGTAGTTATGAAGACAAGGATGGAAATAAAAGATATATAGCAGAAGTTGTGGCAGAGGATTTTAAATTCCTTGAAAATAATAAGAATGAAACACAGGCTTTGTAGAAGTAATAAATCATATTTGAATATGCTTTAAGGCACAATCAAAAAAATAACAAGTCCATCTGCCAGCCTATTTTCCATCATCCTGCGTCAGCAAAATGCCATAATAGGCTCGCTATGATGGCACTTTACTTCCTTGCCTGATGAAAAATATTCATGGCAGCTTTGGACTTGTTATTTATTTTCACGTGCCTAATATAAAATAAATAGCATAAAAGCAACTATTATTAATAAAAATATATAGATTATATTAAAAATAATAGGAAATAAAAGATATTTATATAAAAAGTATTGCATTTAGAATATAGTGTGTTATACTAAGTATGTAAACGATATCTAAAAGATATTTTTCGATTATGGTTAAACAAAAAAGAGATTATGAGGTGAAAAAAGAGCTAATGGCTCTTTTTTTATTTGCACAATATAATGACATAAATTATTGATATGTCATTTTCTTTCAGGTTGATAAATAGAGCTCTATTTTTATAAAACTAAAACAAACGTTAATTAAATTCGACAAATTAAATTATAATTATGAAGGTTTGAAGTACCTATATGTTGTAAAAGCTTCGGGAAAACGTTTTGTTGTCAATAAAAAAAATATAAATTTTGAAATAACGGACATGCT
>JAKBFR010000157.1 GCA_021837545.1 Bacillota bacterium
TGAATCATAAGTCATGTTTTCTTTTCTGCTGATATCGGTTTTATATTTTCGTGTCTTACTAATTTCATAATTTGAAGGTTTGATGAATGCAAGCTGATTATTTTCCTCAAGATACACGTAGTGGATAGGTTATAATAAATTGTACATAAAACATTCGGTCATGATATAATAAATAAAAGTGAAAAGAAAGGATTGAAATCATGGCAGGAAAAACAAAGAATTATAGAGAAGAGTTTAAAAAGCAGATTGTAGCTCTTAAGCAAAATGGTAAATCTACAGCAGATATATCAAAGGAGTATGAAATAGCTAAATCTACAATAATTAAATGGGTAAATGATTATAGCAAGTCTGGGTCTTTCAAGGCTGAAGATAATCGTACTGAGGAAGAGAATGAATTAATACGTCTCCGTAAGGAAAATAAGCAATTAATGATGGAAAATGATATTTTAAAGCAAGCAGCGCTGATAATGGCACGAAAATAGAATTAATTCTATCAAATAAAGAAAAGTACAGTATCAGCGCAATGTGCAGAATACTCAATATTCCAAGAAGTTTAGTATATTATAAGAAAAAAGCCAGGGTATACAATACTGAACTTGAAAATGCAGTTATATCAATATTTAGAGATAGTAAGAACAACTATGGTTCAAGAAAGATAAAAATAGAATTAAAAAAGCAAAATATAATTGCATCCAGAAGAAAGATAAGAGAAATTATGGATAAGTACAGATTAGTTTCTAATTACACTGTAAAACAATATAAGGTGCATAAAGCTAGCTGTAATGAGGAGAAAGTAGAAAATATAGTAAATAGGGAATTTGATAATAGAAGTGATTTAGAAATAGTAGTAAGTGATCTTACATATGTTAATGTAGCTGGTAAATGGCATTACATATGTCTATTAATTAACCTCTTTAATAGAGAAATAGTAGGTTATTCAGCAGGTGCTAAAAAAGACGCTGAATTGGTTTATGAAGCATTTATGAGCACGAATATAAATTTAGCTAAAGTGAAAATATTCCACACTGACAGAGGTAATGAGTTTAAAAATAAGATAATAGATGAAGTTTTAGAAGCTTTTAAGATAAAGCGTTCCTTAAGCAAAAAAGGATGTCCTTATGATAATGCAGTTGCTGAAGCTGGATATAAAATTATAAAAACAGAGTTTGCATTCAATAGAAACTTCAAAAACCTGGAAGAGTTAAAAAAAGAACTGCGAAGTTATGTATTATGGTATAACAATAAACGTATTCACAGTGCACTTAACTATATGACTCCAGTAGAATATCGCCTAACAAAAATGACCGAATAAAAATTGCACAAAAAAGTGTTGACAATCCAATAACGTAATTCCTGTAATTCCAGCAGCTACAAACAATAACTCCTCTTTAAATTTATGAAATTTTTTGAATTTGGGATATATTAACACCAAAGTAAAATAAGCAATTATAAATCTATAAAATAATATTTCCATGGGTTGAAGATTCTGTAGGAGTATTTTAGTAGAAATATAAGTAGTTCCCCAAATAATCATTGTTAATAACGTCATAAAATTACCAATTAGAGATTTATTTTTCATTCAATTTATCCTCATTTCAATTATATTAATATACAATATCTTTTCTCTTAAAAAGAGTCCATACAATGTTAGCGGTATATGTTTTAGAAATAAATTTAATATCTTTATCAGAATAAAGTTCAAAAGAAGTTTTATTAGTTATAGCTAAATCTACATCATTATTTATAAGTGATATAACAGCTTCTGTAGTAGAATTTGTTTTTACCCTTTCAATTTGACCATCATGTAATTCACCATTAGATAAATACTCAATTATATTTTCTACAGCAGGACAACAAGCAACCTTTGTTTTTCTATTTCTTATAGATCTATAATTATTCTTACATACTAGTCCATATTCAGGTGTTGGAAAAATAAAATTTAAATTATTTGTAAAGTTATTATTCCAAAAAAAATCTGTTATCCTTTCGTATGCTGTTGGAATTAAGGCATATCTGATTAAGCCTTCATTTAACGATTCATATACATTTCCAAAACTGTTCATTAGATGGTTTTCAAATTGAACTTTATTATTATAATTTGCGATATTCGAAATCAAATATTTTAAGGCTTGCTCGCTACTAGTTCCATTAGGCCCTAAAGTACCAATTTTTATACTATCATTATTTGATATTTCTTTAAAAAAGCAATCATATTGTTCAAAAAAAGGATTTAATAAATTCTTCATAAATTTGTCTCCTAACTATATTAAATATAAAAATTATATAGACATAGCCTTGTATGCATGTGTTTTTTATGATATTAATCCTATTTCTCTAAGTCTTGTTGAATTTTTTCGTATTTTATCTTTTCATTTCTATCTATAAATATATTAATGTATTGTTTTGGTGTAAGTCCAATTATTTTTTTAAAAAAATTTCCAAAATGGCTTTGATCTGTAAATCCTGTTTTCATTGCTACTTCCATTGGAGAAATCCCTTGTTCTAAAAATTTTTTTGCTTTATCAATGCGTACAGCTTCAAGATAACTGTATGGTGATATCCCCTTTTGTTTAGTAAAAGATCTTAATAAATGATATTTGCTTATTCCAGTTAAGGCACTTAACTCATCTAATGTAATACTCTTCATGTAATTGTTTTTCAAAAAATCACATATAATTTTGATCTCTGTATTAGGCTCTTCTAAAGTAGTTGATGAACTAATGTCAGAATACTCAGTTATTAATTGTTCTATTATAAAGAAAAAAAGCTCTTCTTTTTTAAAATCTTTTTCTTCTTGCATTATCATACAATGCAGTTCACGTAATGAAGATACCAGATCGCTGCGAAACAACACACTTTCTATAAAGTATGGAGTGTATTCCCTATTTGTTATTTCAAGTGCAATATTTTTCATTATATCTGCCTGAATATTGATACAACGGTAATCTAATGTTCCATTATCAATTTGTTCACAGGCATGACTATCATGAGGATTAAATAATATTAAATCACCAGATTCAATATTATATGACTTGTTTTTACATGATAGATACCGTTTGCCACTTTCGATAAAACCAACTACATAATAGTCATGAAAATGATTTGGAAATTTTTGTGAAACGCCTTTGAAACTATACGCTTCTACGCTTAAATCTGTATCAAAATAAACACTTCGAATTTCTTTTTGCATACAAAACCTCCCTCATTTGTATTTATTTTAAATAATAATATAAATAATAACATAAATAAATTAATATTTCTTGTATGATATTGCTAAATACTGAACGCTTGATTTGCTTTCTATGCCTACAATGCTTACAATTTTACATTGTATTTTGGGGATTCTTTATTTGAATCATTCTAGATCATTTATTATATAATTAAATCAAATTTTACGGTGGCTTTTAGGTTAAGATTCTAGTAAAAAAGCTTTAGGAATATTTAGCAAAATTAATACCAGTGTCACAATTTAATAGTATTGATACTAATAAACTTATCACTTAATATCAAGTTGTAATATAGTACCAAAACTTAGTGTCCGTAAATTATATGATTTCAAGGACACATAAAAATATAAGATATTATGTATAAAAATCTAAATGCTTGTCCATAATATAAATGACTTGAAAATATTTTAAAGGAGAATTCTAAAATGAAAAAGATTGTTGTTAAAACTTCAACTAAAAAGTCGGGCAAGAAAAACACTGATAAATATTTAAGTTGCGTTGGTAAAAATTTTTAACTTTTTGTTGCATTAGTTTTTAATTTATCATTTATAAAAGGTACTCTTTTAATAATATATTACACTTATATAAATCTCCTGTAATGGGAGGTTTTTTATTTTTAAGGTCATCTCTATAAAAAAATCTTTGGCTTTTTGTTTTAAACATATGAAATATAAAATATTAGAGTCTATAAATCATGTGATTTCATATACAATGAATTTGGTTCGTTTAGAGTATACTTCAAACAATAACAAACCAACACCTCATAAATGGCTTAAAATCATGATAAAAATACTTGAAATCGTTCGTAAAATAAATTGACCTCAAACGAACTAAATAGTATAATTAGTATATGTAATAAATTAATGAGGTGGTTACAATATGAATACATATTTTTATATTAGAGTTAGTTCAAAGGAACAGAATACAATTAGACAAGAGGTAAAAGCAAAAGAACATAACATACCTTTAGCGAATGTTTATATGGAAAAAGCAAGTGGTAATAATGTTTCTGATAGACCTGTGTTAAATAATTTAATGGCAACATTAAAGAATGGTGATAAATTAATTGTAGATAGTATAAGCAGATTTGCAAGAAATACAAAAGACTTAATTGATTTAGTAGAACAGTTAAATTCTAAAGGAGTTCAATTTGTATCCCTAAAAGAGGCAATAGACACAACGACACCTACTGGAATGTTTATGCTTACTATATTCGGAGCAGTTGCACAATTAGAGAGAGATTATATAAAAGACCGTCAAGCTGAGGGAATTGCAGTTGCAGTAAAACAAGGAAAATACAAAGGTCGTAAAGCTATAGAACACCCTAAAAACTGGGAAAAATATTATAAAATGATGAAAAATGGTAACATAAAAGCAGTTGATGTAATGAAAATATTAGAATTAAAAAAGACCACATTTTACAAATTAATAAAACAGTTTGAAGCAGGTAAATAAACAACCTGCTTTTTTATGTGTACTTATTTAAGCCAAAGAGCCACAACAATGTACGATAAAACAAAATAGATGCCTTAAAACAGGGCATCATGTGAATTAATACAATAGGGGGTACGTTTCCATTAGCAAAAAGTTATTTTGAATTATGATTATGTTTTAATAGATTGTTTACCAAGTTTAGATTTACTTACAGTTAACTCATTAGTTGCATCAGATGGTTTTATAATACCAATTGAAGCTTCAATTCTTAGTGTTTATAGTTTAACACAATTAATACAAATCATAAAGTTAGTTCAAAAAAATCTTAATTCTAATCTAAAAAATATAGGGGTATTCCTTGCCAAGGTAGATAGTAGAAGTACACTAAGTAAAGATTTTAAATTACAACTAAGAGATATATTTGGAGATAAACTGTTTGAAACTATGATACATCAAAATACTGCAATTGTAAGAAGTCAAATAGCAAAAAAGCCTATCAATTATTTTGATATGAGC
>JAKBFR010000028.1 GCA_021837545.1 Bacillota bacterium
GGTATAGACTGTTTTCTCAATATAATGGCTGTAATAATTAACTGTTTTAAATTATATTTTTTAGAATTTGAAGCAAAGCTGTCAAACTAAATTACAATACTTTATAGTTTTTGTGGTTTAATCATATAATTCTTATTAAATATAAACTAAGAAATTTTAGGGATTATTAATTTTACGTTGTGCTTATAATCATGAAGTAAAATATTGTTTAAATCAATGTTTGATAAATAAAATATTCTTTCTGGTAAAGAACTTTTTGGAACGTTTTTGAATTTTATTTTTAATACTAAAAAGTTATTTTTATAAGATATTTCTAATATATGCTTATTGCCATAAAATGAATCTATATTTATACAATAGAATTCTGGAGTTTCTTTAATTTGAAACGTTGGAAATTGTTCTGTAGTATCAGAATATAAAATGTTGGTAATAAAATCTTTTCGTTTTATTAAAGAATTATTATATATTAAAGAATTACCTTTCACATATATTCCTCCCTTCATATTTAATTATAGTTTGTGAGTTTTTAATACAAGCTATCCTATGATTGTGGTGGATTAAATTTAAAATATTTATATAAAAGCATAAAATTTCAATTTATAATAATAAAATTAAAAATGGGGGTTATGATATGAGTAAAAGAGTTGGATTTGTAGGTTGTGGAAATATGGGAAGTTCTATGGTCGGAGGATTGATTAAATCAGGATTTCTAAAAGCTGATAACATAATAATTTCTACTAAAACTGAATCATCTGCAAAGAAATTGGAAGAACAATTTGAAGTAATAACAACTTTAGATAGTAAGGTTGTTGCTAGAGATGCTGAGATTATAATTTTAGCTGTTAAACCTTTTATGTATAAAGCAATAATAGATGAAATTAAATCAGAGTTAACTAAAGATAAATTAATTATTACGGTAGCAGCAGGGATTACTATTAAGAATATGGAAGAATGGCTTGGAGATGACTTTAAAATACTTAGAACTATGCCAAATACACCAGCACTTGTAGGTCAAGCAATGTCAGCAGTATGTCCAAATAAGAACATAAGTAAAGAGGAATTAGATTATTGCTTTAAAATTTTTGAAAGTTTTGGGGAATGTGTTCAATTAGATGAAAAAGATTTTCATGGATTTACTGCTTTATGTGGATCATCTCCTGCATATGTATTTATGTTTATAGAGGCTATGGCAGATAGTGCTGTAAAATTAGGTATACCTAGAGCCAAAGCTTATAAGATGGCATCACAAAGTGTATTAGGCTCTGCTAAAATGGTATTAGAAACAGGTAAGCATCCTGGTGAATTAAAAGATATGGTTTGCTCACCTGGAGGAACTACAATTGATGCAGTTGTTGAATTAGAAAAACTAGGATTTAGAAATAGTGTTATACAAGCAATGGATAAGTGTGCAGAGAAGTCTAAGAACATGTAGATAACCTGCCGAAATGAAGGTCATGCATTTGTTAAGGTTACGTGAGGATGTAGATGTAAATTTCTAATAGCAGAAGTTGCACCAAAATGCTAGCCTCAAAGGCAAGCGCTCACAGAGAGAGTGCGAAGAACGAAATGTAAAATGCCCACAAGGGGAAAGTTCAGGAGGCCAAATATAAAATTTGGACCTTCACTTTTCGATTCTCACTTTTTGAACAAGCGTTTTGGAATAACTTCTACTAAAGAAATATCTACAGCTAAATTCGAAATAGTAAAGTTCCACAAAAGCATGACCTTCATTTCTAGCTAGGTATATTTCTATAACTTAGAAGGTGGGTGCCTATATTTTTTTATAAATAGATTATTATTTAATCAAAGAAACCAAATGATTTGGATAACTTATAGTAAAATTCCAAATCTTCCTCAGTATTAAAGAAACAAGGAAATTTCAAATCATAATTTCCCCATATGGTAATAGGTTTATTGGTGAAATAAAAGGTAACAAAGAAAATTTCTCTTGTATTTAAACGAACTAGAAATGGGATAAGAGTTTTATTACTTAATTTATAAAAAACTCCATCATGAGGTTCAGCATTTAAATGCAGTTTTAGTGTGTTCTCATCTTCTTCTGGAACTAATGCAATAAGCTTTTCTTTATCTTCATCTGATAGTTTATTTATATAAAAATCTACATAAGCTTCATAATTGTTTTCGTCAAAAATATTTTCTATAAATTTAATGATTTTCATTTCTCCATTTTCTATATGTCTAGATTTAATAGTAAAGTTTTTAAATAAATCAAAGCCTTGCAATATATTATTAAATCTAATACTAACTTTATTTTTAAATTCATCATTACTTATAGGTATTAGTAATTCATTCATATTACTCACTCCTAATTAGGATTATTATTAATTTCATAGTAATCAAATATTATTGTATTGTCTATAATCTAAATAAATTTATATAAATTATATTTTTGTGTTATTAGTTCTTTTTTCAAAAAATTATTTATGTCAATAAAAAATATTTTTATCCTGTGGAAAACTTAGATTAATTTAATCTGTGGATAAATAAAAAGAAAACTATTGTGTATAATTTTAAAAATAATTCTTGTGGATAAAATTTTAATAAAAATAAGCTACCTCAAAATATAAATTTCATAGGCAGCTCATTGAAAATAAACTTAAATTAATGTTCATATATAATTTTTTACATAAATTAAATGCTAGCAACTCCACTTTTAATTGCAGCTTCTTTAACAGCCTCTGCAACTAAAGATTGAACTTTTAAATCAAATGCTTTTGGAATTATACATTCTGCATTTAAATCTTCATCAGAAATAGCATTTGCAATAGCGAAAGCTGCCGCTATTTTCATTTCTTCATTAATTTCTGTAGCTCTTACATCTAAAGCACCTCTAAATACTCCCGGGAAGGCTAATACATTATTTATTTGGTTTGGATAATCTGAACGTCCAGTTCCCATTACAGAAATTCCAGCTTCTTTTGCATCTTCAGGAAATATTTCTGGAGTTGGATTCGCCATAGCAAAAATTATTCCATCTTTATTCATGGTTTTAACCATTTCTTTTGAAACTATATTTGGAGCAGAAACACCTATAAATACATCTGCACCTTTTATAGCATCTTTAAGCATCCCAGTTTCATTGTTTGGATTAGTTATATTAGCTAATTCTTGCATATAGATATTATGGCTTAAATCTTTATCTCTACTTATTACACCATCTATATCACACATTACAATGTTTTTAACACCAGAGGAAAGTAATAACTTACAGATAGCAGTTCCAGCAGAGCCAGCGCCATTTATAACTACTTTTATATTTTCTAATTTTTTGTTTACAATTTTTAAGGCATTTAGCAAACCAGATAAAACAACAATAGCAGTTCCATGTTGATCATCATGAAATACTGGGATATTTAATTTTTCTTTTAATCTCTTTTCAATTTCAAAGCATCTTGGAGCTGAAATATCTTCTAAGTTTATTCCACCTAAAGAAGGGGCAATGTTAACAACTGTAGCAACAATTTCATCTACATTTTTAGTATCAAGAACTATTGGAAATGCATCTACATTACCAAACTCCTTGAATAAGACACTTTTACCTTCCATAACAGGTAGTGAAGCAAGTGGGCCAATGTCTCCAAGACCTAAAACAGCAGTACCGTCAGAAATAACAGCAACTGTGTTCCATTTACGAGTATATATGTAAGCTTTTGCAGGATCTTTGTGTATCTCGCGACAAGGTTCTGCAACTCCAGGTGTGTATGCAAGACTTAAATCCTTTGCGTTATTTACTGAACAAGTTGGCTTGATTTCATATTTACCTCTTTTCTCTTCGTGGAATTTTAAAGATTCTTCATAAATATTCATAAAAACACTCCTTAATAGTTTAAATATATTTAATTCTGTTAAAAATCAATAAAAAATATAGTCATATAGTACAATTATACGAATTATTTATGAAAAAAGCAAAAAAATATTCGATATATAGTTGACCATGAAAGGGTACTTTGCTAATATTTAAAAGGAGAGATTAAAATGTTAATTAATAAAACTCCAAATAATAGTTAAAATTAAGATAAATAAGATTACTTATTTAAGGGAGGCAAGATAAATGTCAGCATTTATTGTTTTAGGAGCTCAATGGGGCGATGAAGGAAAAGGAAAAATGACAGATTACCTAGCAGAAGAGGCTAATGTAGTTGTTAGATTTCAAGGGGGAAATAATGCTGGTCACACTGTAGTGGTTGGTGACAATGAATATAAACTACACTTAATACCGTCAGGAATTTTATATGAAGATAAATTAAATGTAATAGGAAACGGAGTAGTTGTAGATCCAAAAGCTCTATTTGAGGAAATAGATTACTTAGAAGGTGTTGGAGTTAAAGTTACACCAGAAAAGTTAATAGTAAGTGACAGAGCTCAACTTATCATGCCATATCATAAAACATTAGATATATTAAAAGAAAAAGCTAGAGGAAAAAATGATATAGGTACTACAGGTAAAGGAATAGGACCTTGTTATACAGATAAATTTGAAAGATGCGGAATCAGAGTTTGCGATCTAATGCATGAAGATGTTTTCACTGAAAAATTAAAAGAAAATATCGAAATGAAAAATGTTTATATTACAAAAGTATTGGATGGAGAGCCATTAAATTTTGAGGAGATATTAAAAGAGTATTTAGAATTTGCTAAGAAATTAAGACCGTTTGTTCAAGACACATCTGTTAGAGTATATAATGATATTAAAGCAAATAAAGTTGTTTTATTTGAAGGTGCTCAAGGGATGTTATTAGATATTGATTATGGTACATATCCATATGTAACATCATCTAATACAACAGCTGGTGGAGTAGCTAGTGGTGTTGGTATAGGACCTAACATGATTACTAATGCAGTAGGTATAACAAAAGCTTATACTACAAGAGTTGGTAAAGGACCATTCCCAACAGAATTACTTGATGAAACTGGAGATTGGATTAGAGAAAAGGGTCATGAATACGGTGTAACTACAGGAAGATCAAGAAGATGTGGATGGTTAGACTTAGTTATAGTTAAAACAGCAGCTAGAGTAAGTGGATTAACTTCATTAGCTGTTACTAAAATAGATACATTAGCTGGACTTGAAAAAATCAAAGTCTGTGTTGGATATAAATTTAATGATACAGTTATAGATTATTTCCCAGCAAGCTTAGAAGACTTGGCTAAGTGTGAACCAATATATGAAGAATTCGATGGTTGGGATGATAGTGTAGCTGATGTTAGAAGTTATGATGAATTACCTAACAATGTTAAAAAGTATTTAGGTAGAATATCGGAATTTACAGACACTAAGATTTCAATAGTTGGAGTTGGTCCAAAGAGAGATCAAACAATGAGAATAGATAGTATATAAATTATAGTATATCATTATACTCGGGTATTGACTTTCAACGTAGTATAAAATATAATTTTATTATAAACAAAAATTATAAAAAGTTATATTAAAGAAGGTGAAAGTATGATAACTAAAGATATGACAATTGGTGAAGTAGTTAATGCAGATTCATCTAAGGCTGAAGTTTTAATGAGCTTTGGAATGGGATGCGTTGGGTGTCCATCAGCGCAAGCTGAAACTATAGGAGAAGCTGCAATAGTACATGGATTAAAGGTAGACGATTTATTACAAGCATTAAATAGATAATATTATTATTTATTAAGGGGATTTTCTTTTTAGAGAATCCCCTTTTTAATGCAAAAATCATTTGTTAAATTTAAAATCAATGATAATTTCAAGAAATATAATAGCAATATTTTTCTAAAAGATAATAACTTAGATAATATATTTAAGTAAACTATTATGTTAATATTATTATACAAAATATATTTTAAAACTTATTTAAATAATTAACAGATAAATATAATAGAAGAGGAGGAGATATATTGCAAATTGAGAATAGTGTATGTTTAGGTAAATATGCTTAATTAAGAATATAGGTTGGAGAAAATATAATTTTTTTATGTGGAAGCATTATGAAATAGCTATTTTTATAGATTTTGCAATGAGCAGTTATGAGTAAAAGTTTTACAAAAAAATATGAAATACATTATTTTGAAGTAAATTCTAAATTGAGATGTAAATTATCATCAATAATTGATTTTATTTGTGATGTAGGTACTCAACAGTCAGAGCATTTTGGTGTTGGAATTGAATATTGTACAAAAAATAATTGTGCTTGGGTATTTTATAAGTATGATATAAAGATGTACATATATCCAACGTTTGGAGAAACTATAAGTATTACTACGCAGCCTGTGGGTTTTAAAAAGTTTTATGGATTAAGAAAATATATGATTAAGGATGAAGAAGACAATCTTATTGGAGAGGCATTAGCATTATTCTTCTTGATTAATATTCAAAAAAGAAGACCAATGAGAATACAAGAAGAACAATACGATAGTTATGGCGTAGATGGTGACGTGGATTATGATATAAGCATGGATAAAATAGAGAGAAATGATGAGGAGCAATACCATAAACAATTTAATATTAGATACAGTGATATTGATTCAAATAATCATGTTAATAATGTTAAATATGTTGAGTGGGCAATGGAAGCTGTTCCTATTGAAGTAATCAATAATTATATTCTAAAAAGAATTAAAGTAACTTTTGAGAAAGAAACCACATATGGAGATAAGGTATCCGTAACTGCAACAGTAAAAGAAATCGATGATTTTAATTTAAAGTCATACCATACTATAAGAAATAGTGAAGGAATTGAATTAACATTATTGGAAGCAGATTGGGAAAAATCAAAAGATTGATATTGGAAAAGGAGTTATAACAAAACATTAAGTTTAATTATGTTTTGTTATAACTCTTTTTTAGTACATGTACTAATTGTAAAATGTAATATTTAGCTATTGGCTGCAGATTTAGCTGCTAAGTAACCAGAACTCCATGCCCATTGAAGATTAAATCCACCACAATCACCATGAACATCTAATATTTCTCCACAAAAGTAAAGATTTTTAACCAATTTAGATTCTAAGGTCAAATTATCTACTTCAGAGGTATTTATTCCACCTACAGTAATTTGGGCATTAGGGAAGCCATTAGTGCCTATACAATTGAAGTCCCATTGTTTTAATATATCAATTAAGTTATTAATATTTTTCCAATTAATATTACTACAAGGTAAATGAATATCATTTATTCCAACATCTTTTAGTATTGTAGAAATTAATTTTTTATTTATTACCCCAATTAATGCAGATGATATTTCTCTATAATTAAATATAGAAAAATGTGTAGCAAAAAAATTTTCTACATCTTTTTTGCTTTCATGTGGAAACATATCAAGTCTTATAGTGACTTTGCAGCCTTTACTAAGGGCTTTAGAGGCATAAGAGGATAATTGTAGTATAGGTGGTCCAGAGATTCCATAATCAGTGAATAAGACTTCACCGATATCTGTTCGTATAATCTCATCATTTACTAATACAGAAACAGAGCCATCAAATTTAATTCCAGATAAAGCTTTTAAATAAGTATAATCTAATTTTAATTGAACAATACCGGGCAGAGTTTCTATGATATTGTGTCCCAAGGATTTACTTAGTTTATATCCAGAGCCATCTGAACCTGTTTTGGTAGCCGATTTTCCACCACAACTTAAAATAACCTTGTTACAAGAAAAATTTTCACATTCTTCATTATTGGTATATAAAGTAAAATTTTTCTTTTTGATTATAGAATTAATTTTACAATTTGCATATAAAGGTATGTTTCTATCATCTAATGCCATTCTAAATATATCTATTACAGAAGATGCTTGAAGAGATCTTGGATATATCTTACCGTTTTCTAATTCTGTTAAAGGTAATCCAAGAGATAAAAACATGCTCTTAGTATCTTCTATTGTAAATTTATTTAAAGCTTCTTGAAAAAAATTATAATTTTCACTGTGGAAATTATTGTATGGGGAAACAATATTATTATTTGTAATATTACATCTGCCATTCCCAGTTACAAGAATTTTTTTACCGATTCTATCATTTCCTTCAACAATAGCTACATCTATTCCAAAGTCTTTAGCTACTATTGCAGCCATTAGACCAGATGCGCCACCTCCTATAATTATTAAATCGTGATAAATCATATTTATTAATCACTCCTTGTTTGTATAATAAGGCATATGAAATAGAATAACGAGTTAATATACTAGAATGTTGACTTGTTATTTTTTTATATGCTAAATAAAGTTTATCACAGTAATATTCAGGTTAAAAGAAAGGAATACTAAAAGTGAGGTGATTTTTTAATGGAAGTAAAAGTAACAAATAATAATTTAGAGAATTATGGAAGTATTTTTAAAGTCAGAAGAATGAATTTTGATAAAATAATTGTGAATTATCCAACTGATAGTGGAATAAAAAGCTTTTCTTTTGAAGATGTAGAATGTATAAGTGAAAATAGCATAGATGAATTTTTAATTAAACAAAGAAGTTTTTTAAAGATTAAACTAAAAAGAGGAATATCGGTGGTTTTTTATAATGCATTATACGAATCATTAAAATTTGAAATTAAAGAAGAAATAGAAAATTTAGATGTATTAAGAGATAAATATAAGATAAACAAGAGAGGAATTTGGGAAAAAGAAATATTATTAATTATAAATAATAAGTTTCCGTTAGAAGTTATGGCATCAGGGCAAAATTTTAAAAGAAATGGATATAACATAATTATTAATAAAATAGAAAAGGATAATTTTTTAGAAATATGTGATGTGGAAATTAAAAATATAAACAGTGAAATAGAACTTAAAGAAGGCATGATATCTAGCTTTAGAAAGGCTATAGAGCAGGTAGAAAAGCCTAATAAAACATCGAAATAATTATAGATATAATTAAAAAAAATAAGATAAAAATAAAAAAAATAAAAAATGTGTTGACAGGGAATCTAAATTTAGGTATTATAGTCTATGTGGTCAGCAGCTTGGATAACAAAACGATAGAAAACAAGATATTTAAGCGAAAGACAATATAACATGGCTCCTTGGTCAAGCGGTTAAGACACCACCCTTTCACGGTAGTAACAGGGGTTCGATTCCCCTAGGAGTCACCATTTTATTCATCTTATGGGCGCATAGCTCAGCTGGGAGAGCACCTGCCTTACAAGCAGGGGGTCACAGGTTCGAGCCCTGTTGTGCCCACCATGAGATGGCCTAGTAGCTCAGTTGGTTAGAGTGCCGGCCTGTCACGCCGGAGGTCGAGGGTTCGAGTCCCTTCTGGGTCGCCATTTTAAATATGATGCTGGCATGGCTCAACGGTAGAGCAGCTGACTTGTAATCAGCAGGTTGTAGGTTCGATTCCTATTGCCAGCTCCATTTTAAATAAAACATAACAAAACTTAATATGGCTCCTTGGTCAAGCGGTTAAGACACCACCCTTTCACGGTAGTAACAGGGGTTCGATTCCCCTAGGAGTCACCATTTTATTCATCTTATGGGCGCATAGCTCAGCTGGGAGAGCACCTGCCTTACAAGCAGGGGGTCACAGGTTCGAGCCCTGTTGTGCCCACCATGAGATGGCCTAGTAGCTCAGTTGGTTAGAGTGCCGGCCTGTCACGCCGGAGGTCGAGGGTTCGAGCCCCTTCTGGGTCGCCACATAAAACAAGTTCTAGTTTAGACTAGAACTTGTTTTTTTATTTGAAAAAATTTATACAATACAAAAAATAAACATAAAAAGTTATAGCATATATTATTCATGTATTTGTAAAATATCTGAATAATATATGCTGTAACTTTTTATATTAATAATTAAAGAGTATGCTAATACTTGACTGAGCCATTTATTTATCTATTTTTTTCTAGATTCTTCTTAATTCTTATATCCTCTGAATAGAATTTACAAAGTTTAAATTCACCAATTAATCTAGAGGCTATTCTTTCACTATATTGTTTTGTTATACCAGGTAATGTTAAATTAGTTGAAATAAGCATTTTTTTATTGCTAAGAATTCTCTTATTAATTACATTAAATAATTCAGTTATAGAAAATTCATTAAGATGTTCAGCACCTAAATCATCTATTATTAATAAATCACATTCCAATATTAATGATTCCAAAGTAGAGTCATTGTTGAATCTTATATCCCTTAAATTATTAATTAATTCATCGGATGTTTTGTATATTACCAAATAACCCATATCTAATATAGCTTTCGATATGCAATAAGATAAATAAGTTTTTCCACTACCTGGATTGCCGTACAATAATAGATTTGTACCTATATTTGAGAAATTTGGAATATAATCTTTAAATATGTATTCTAAGTTATTTTCCATGTTTTTTCGCGGAGAAAACTTTTCTTCACCGAGCTTATGATTTGAAAACAAATTTAAATCAAAATTATTGAAATTATTAGATTTTATTGCATTCTCTAATTCAGAGTTTTTATAATGTAATTTAATTAATTTTTTCTTATAGCAGCTACACTTAACATTACCTATAAAACCTGTATCCTTACAATTATTGCAGTGATATTGCAAATTTAGATATTCAGGATTGTACCCTTTCTCAACTAGCATTTCACATTTTTTAACTCTTAAATCAGTAATATTCTCTTTGAAACTAGCTAATGTTCTTTCGCTATTAATAGATTTAAGAACTGATACTGCCATTTGCAAAGATAATTTTTGTATCGTATTATCTAATTCAATAATTTCAGGATATTTTTTAGATATTTCATCTTTTCTAAGTTTCAAAAATCTAATTTCATCTTCTCTAAGTTTATCGTATATTTTTAAGATTTCAGTTTGATAGCCTTTAATCATCATTATCCCATCCTAAAAGTTTTTTTTCTAAGGAATCATAATCATACTCTCTTCCTTCAAAGTTATTGAACTTAAGAGGAGCTTTTTCATTATTATTATAATTTTTTTGATATTTAGTATTTTTAACATTTTTAGTATCTTTAAGAGCTATATCTTCTAAGGTTTTAATATTGTTTTTATTCCAATTAGTAAGTATACCATCAATGTACTTAAAATCTGCTCTATTTAATCTTTCAGAACATATATCACAGGCCTTTAAGATAACCTCATTTGGGAATTTATATATAAGAAGCCATTTTTCTATTAAATCTTGTTGGGGTTTCATTATATCTGTATTATTTATGCCTAAATAAGTTAATATTTTTCTTATGTTAATCCACTTATCTTCAGCTTTTTTTATTAAATTTTGTGCTTGATCAATAGTAGTTATTTTTAAGTCATGCCAAGACAAGGCTACTTTTTCGATATATCTTGGATCACTCTTACCTTTTGATATACAGTATTCCATTAATATTAAAATTAATTCAGACGAAAACTCAAATTCTCTTTGCCAATTTAAGTAAATTGACATTTCATTTGGAGAAAGTGGTCTAGCTAAAAGTATTTCAATGTCTTTCAGCATATCTTTAGTAGTAGTGCTATCTAAAGCTTCTAATAAATCCACTTGTTTTGTGGACTTAGCTGGTTCTTGAATTAAATCTATAAATTCTACATTAAAATTGCCCATTTTATCTATTTGAGTGAATTTTATAACTCCTTGGTCATTCCAATAATTAAGTGCATTCATAATGTCAGATTCTAATAGATTAAGTGAGGAAGCTAGTATTGATGAGCTAACTCCGAATTCACCAGAAATATCATGTTTTAGCATTAATAAATAAATTTTTATAAATTCACCTCTAGCTTGCGGCATGTATTTCTCTATAAATATATTATTAACAGGAGTGAACCCTAGGGATTTACTCTTTAACATAAATGTGCTCATTCTGCTTACTACCTACCTTTCAAAGTATTTTGATATTTCTATTGTTAAATAAGTGTGTATTATTAGTGCATGTAAATAATTATAGCATATTATAAGTAGAATAAAGTGAAATATTAAGGTGTCTGAAAAATTAACTATTTAAAAGACTCTAATCAAAATAGTAGTCAAGGTTAATATAAAAATACAGAACTATATGAAATTAAAAAATAGTTCTGTAGATTATTATTCATTTTAAACTTGATTAATAAAATATGAGATCTTATAAACATATTAATAATTAATAATTAAGGCATAAGTTTATTAATATTTATGGTACCCTCACCTTGAATTGCCTTAGATATATCCTCAACAGGATCACATACAACTTTTAATAATGAAATCATATCTTTAAAATTAATGGAAGGATTTTTCTCGCACAGCAAAGCACATAATCCACTAATATAAGCAGTAGAAATTGATGAACCAGTAAATGTTTTATATGGTGCATCTAGTTTGCTTGGATAAAGCTTAACACCATTTTTTTCGGAAATATAGCTACTATTAGAATTTAACGAAATAACATTAACACAAGCAGCAGATAAGTCTGGTTTGAATAATTTTCCATAAGGCCCACTGGAGGAATATGGATAAGGCTTTACTATTGATGAAACTGTATCTAAGCCTGCTACTGTAATGCAGTTGGGAAGAGTAGCAATTCCCATGATAGATGATGTATTATTGAAGTTGCTTCCGCTAGGTACTATTGGAATTAAACCTTTGGATATTGCATAATTAAACACTGAATGGAAACAAGAAATAACAAATGTGTTATGAGTTAAAAGTTCAAATGGTAAGCATAATATTTTTATGTTTTTTTCTTTAGATATATTAGACAGACTTTCTATAGAATATAGTATATCAGAAGCAAAGCCTTTACCAAGCTTATCAAATGCTTTATAACAAAATAATTTACTTTTACTGCATATTCCTTTGTACATATTATTTGATGATAATCCACTACTGCATAAAATTCCTGCCATGGATGTACCATGTCCATTGTCATCATAAGGATAGTGAAAATTATTAATTAGATCCTCAAATAATTCTATTTTGTTACTAGGAGAAATTAAATCTGGATGAGGAAATATTCCACTATCTATAAGTCCTATACCAACTCCAACACCAGATAACCCATATCTTTCAGAATAATGAAATTTATTAGCAGTAGTAACACTCATACCACATAAAAATAAATATTCATCTAAATAGATTTTTTCTATTTCAGGATATTCTAAAATTCTATCTATACTGCGAGAATTAAGTTCTGCACTTATGAGATTAGCAGATTCTATAATGTGATGAATAATACCTTTATATGAATTGATTTTTTTAACAACTGAAGATTGAAAATCTTTATATCGTATAAGTACTCTATAAGTTTTATAAGAATTATTTGACATATAGTAATTTAAATTATAATCTAACTTCTTTTTATATGAAAACATAAATTTCTCCATAATATTATTACTTCAATAATATTATATGAAAAATAAACTTATTGTTAATAGAAATAAAATAAAAATACAGATAATCAAAGAGAAAATTTTAGTTATGAAAACATCGTACAGAAATATTAGATAGAATTTGTTGAGGTAGATTAGGATTTAGTTGTGAAACGACTCACATTTGTTTAATGATAAGTTTAATTATACTAATAATATGAAATTTAAGATTTCACTTTAGATAATAAGTCGTGCTGAAATTACAGTTACTGGTAATCTGAGCACGACTTAAATGAAACTAGCTTTTTTATTATTAGCTGGAGTAAGTTTAATTAATTCAATTATAGATTTGTAATTTTATTTAGAAACTATAAGTTTCTCCTATATCGATAATTTTAATTGAATCATCATTTAAATTTAATAATGTTTCCTCAGTTTCTTCAAAATTTTCTAATGAAATTTTAAATGTTTTATAATGAATAGGAATCATTACAGGACAATCCATCATTTTAAACATTTCATAGCTTTGTTCTGGGGTACAATGCATATATGAGAACCTATCAGGTTTATAGCATCCTACAGGCATTAACGCTACATCACAAATAATATCTTTAAAATTATTTGTAAGAGCAGTATCACCGGCAAAAAACACACTTTTATTTTCTCTTTCAATTAAATAGGAAATGCTTTCATTATCATTACCGAGATAAAAACGTCTACCATCATGATCAGCTTCATAAGCAGTAATTTTCACAAAATTATCTTCATACACGTCGCCAGGATGTAATAAAAATACATTTTTAAATCCTAATAATTTAGCAAGTCGAAAATATCCTTTTGGAACAATTACAATTGCATCTTTATTTAATTTGCGTAGTGATGAAAAATTCAAATGATCCATATGACCGTGAGATAGAAGTATATAGTCTACTGTTAAATTATTTATATATGTTGGTTTTTTTACAGTTCTCTTAAAATATCCTAACAGACTAGAAAATACAGGGTCTGTTATAATAATTTTATTAGACAAATTAATAACAGCAGTAGCATGACCAAACCAATTAATGGAATTCCCTATAATCTCATCAGATTTTACACATTCACTCTTTTTAAAGTATTGTTTTATATTTCTAGTTGTTAAATGGAATAAAAAATTAATATTAGAAAAAAATTTCAAAATTTATCCTTCCTTTCTCAATGATTCCATTTAAATATTATAATACCTATAATCATAATAGCAATGCCTAAAAAATGATTTAATGAAAATTTAATCTTTTCACTATCAAATAATCCAAAGAAATCAATAAGTGTAGCAGCAATTAACTGAGATATTAATATAATACCAATTCCTAGGGTAGGTCCCATTGAACTGACACTTTTCATTACGGTAAAAGTTATTATAACACCTAGGACTCCACCTAATAAATAGATTTTATTAGCTTCTTTTAAATTTGTATAACTTCCATCACCAAAAAAGAAAAAGACAATAAGGCTTACAATAAGCGCAATGACTTGAACTAATAATGTAGTTTCCCATAGTCCTATTTTTTCGCCGAGCCTTGTATTAAATACTCCTTGAACACTCATAGCAATTCCTGAAATTATTGCACATATTATTCCAAACATAATATCACCTCAAGGGTAGTATTCCCTTAAGATTATTGACTATGCCTTATATAAAATAAAAATGTCATTATGTATGAATATATTACACTCTATGGTCATTATTTATATATGTTATATTTAAATATTAAAGTATTACTAAATTATCTAAATCTTTAATAAATTGACTTTGTATTTGAGATTCTGAAAATCCTAATGTTAATCCTAAGCTTAACAGGTCTTCAAATAAAGTTAAGTAGTGATCCATAGATGGGGAAACAATTAAATCATTAATATCAATATATAAATTTAAGAATTGATCACTTAAACAATAATCATTAGGATTCATAGACACAGCTATTAAATCTGTATATTTATGATCAATTCCTAATGTCAAAGCTTGAGAAATACAATTTATATACTTATTGAATATTGCAGTTAAATTGACGGGCTTAGTAATTTTAGTTAAATAATTAAAGCAAAGAGTTTCATTAGCTAAATTACCGAGTATTATTTCGAATTCAAGGTTTTTGCGAACTTGTAATTTATGTAAATCTAATTCCTCATTTATTTGTAGATTATCATTATAGTTCTTTTGTACTTTAAATAGTGGCTGAATATTCATAGTGAATCCTCCTACAGTTTCTAGTAATTAATCTTATTTTACAAAATCTTTAAAATAAATGAAAGCAGAGAAAACGAATACAAAAAAATATTTTTTATATTTACACAAAATTCATAATATTAAGAGATTATTTTAAAAATTTAATTATGTGTTATGACAAGTTTAATTTATAAATATTCCTAAATAGTAAGACTGTCTCAAAAACACTATTTTAAGACAGTCCACAATATGGCTAAGATTTTAAAACATAGCCCGAAATTTATATTAATTTTTAATGAAAACTGAGTTAAGATATATTTCTGTAAATCTATAATAAAATATTATTAAAAGTCCCTTAATATATATGACTTCAATGGAATATTTTTCCTTGCAGTAGGAAGTTTCCATATTTCAATACTTTTAACTTTTAATTTGGCAAAGTTATCTTTATTATATATTTCAGGAAAATTTAATTTCACATCTTGTTTCTTATAATCTTTAGGAATATATCCTAGGTTAGCAAGGGAAACAAAGTTGTCATCAAAAGATTTAACAACAAATCCATTAAGTTCTAATGTATCAAAAAGACAACGAGAAAGTCTTTTTATATAACCTTTGTTTTCTATTTTTAAATTTATACTTTTAGTAGGATCAAATAGATACACTAAATCACTAGCATCAATTCTAAAGCTTTTATATGGAGCTATAATTTTATCAACAACAGGATATAATTTATCTAAATTTGGATTTTCTATAGCTGTCAATATAATAAAAGGTACTGGTGAATTTCTATTTGCTCTAAATTTTTTAGACATATTTCTTTGTATTGGTGATATTACTTGATAGGTTTCCTCATCAAATAATGCAACTATATAGTACTTCATGATAAACCTCACAATCTCAATTAGTGTATTACTCAAAGTTTTAATAAATTATAACACAATAAGTAAAATAAAAGAATAGAATAGAAGAATAATTAAATAATGAATACAAATAATAATTATGTAATATAAGATAAATTTTAACATATATTTTAATTCGTATTTTAGATAATAAGATATTTTAGGGTAATAATTACAATTAACCCAATTAAAAAGTTATATAAATATCAAAGATAATGAAAAAAGTAGTAATAGACTGAAAAAATGTATTTAAATAAATTTTGTTTATGATATAATAATTAAAGTAGAATTTAATAATAAAATAGGTTAATAATGCAAATTACTATAAATTAATAGAATATATATTTTAGATAGATAGGGTGAATTCAATGGAAAGATTAGTTATAAACGGAGGAAACTTGTTAAAAGGCAGCGTTGATATCAACGGGGCTAAGAATGCAGCAGTAGCAATATTACCAGCAGCAATAATGGCAAGTGATGGAAAATGCATAATTGATAACATACCAGATATTGAAGATGTACACTGCTTAGAAAGAATACTTAAAAGCTTAGGTTGTAAAATCGTTAAAATAGATAATAATACTTTAGAGATAGATAGTACGGGTGTTAATAATTTTGATGCATGTACAGATGATTGTAGAAGAATGAGGGCTTCATATTATTTTATAGGAGCTTTATTATCACGATTTAAAAAAGCAAGAGTAGTTCTTCCGGGCGGATGTCCAATAGGTGTAAGACCTATAGATCAGCATATAAAAGGTTTTGAAGCTTTAGGAGCAAAAGTGTTTATAGAACATGGAGCAGTTAATGTTAAGGCAGATAAATTAATAGGAGCAAATATATTTTTTGATGTAGTTTCAGTTGGTGCAACAATAAATGTAATGATAGCAGCAACATTAGCAGAAGGGGTTACGTCATTAGAAAATGTAGCTAAAGAACCTCATGTTGTTGACGTAGCAAATTTTCTAAATACAATGGGTGCTGATATAAAAGGTGCAGGTACTGATATAATAAGGATTAAGGGTGTAGAAAGCTTAAAAGGTTGTTCATATAGTGTAATCCCAGATCAAATTGAAGCTGGTACATTTATGATAGCAGCAGCAGCTACAGGTGGAGATGTTTATATAAAAAATGTAATACCAAAACATTTAGAATCAATTACTGCTAAGCTTACAGAAATGGGAGCTGTAATTGAAGAAGGTGATGACTGTATTAGAGTAACTGTAAACAAACCGCTAAAAGGAGTTAATATTAAAACAACTCCATATCCAGGATTTCCTACAGATATTCAACAGCCAATGTCAACATTATTAAGTATTGTTCCAGGAAGAAGCTTAATTACTGAATCTATCTGGGAAAATAGACATAAGCACATAGATGAATTAAAGAAAATGGGAGCTAATATAAAAGTTGAAGGTAGAGTTGCAATCATAGATGGTCCACAAAAGCTAACAGGTGCTGTAGTAAAGGCAACGGATTTAAGAGCTGGTGCCGCTATGGTTATAGCCGGACTAGTTGCAGAAGGCACAACAGAAATAACTAGTATAGAGCATATAGATAGAGGATATCCTCACATAGAAAATAAGTTTAAAGCTTTAGGCGCAGATATTAAAAGAATAAACGTTGAAGAGTAATAGAAATCTCATAGGGGGGAGTGATTACAGTGGTATTCTGTTCTTTATATAGTGGCAGTAGTGGTAATAGCATGTTTATTGCCTCAGATAAAGCTAAGATATTGATTGATGCAGGACTCCCAGGTAAAAAAATTGATATGGCATTGAAAGAAATTAATCAAGAGCCAAAAGATTTGAATGGAATTTTTATAACTCATGAGCATAGTGATCATATTAAAGGGATAGGGGTATTATCTAGAAAATATGATATTCCTATATATGCCAATGCCGATACTTGGTCCGCTATGGAAGCCTCAATTGGGAAGATAAAAGAGCATAATGTAAAAGTAATTGATAAAAGGTCAATTACTGAAATACAGGATATGAATATTAAAGCGTTCAATATTCCACATGATGCTGTTGCTCCAATGGGATATACAGTAAGTAATGGACAAAAAAGCATAAGTGTAGCAACAGATTTTGGGACTTTTACTAGGGAGATTTATGATAACATAAAAGATTCAGAAGTCATACTTCTTGAAAGTAACCATGATGTTAACATGCTTAAATTTGGCCCATATCCATATTCATTAAAAAGAAGAATACTTAGTGAGATAGGACATTTGTCCAACGATGATTGTGGAAGTGCTATTGTTGAATTATCTAAATGTTCAACAAATAAAAAAATTATTTTAGGACATTTAAGTAATACAAATAATCAACCTGATTTAGCATATCAAACTGTTTTGAATGTATTAAATGAAAATGGAATTAAGCAAAATCAGGACATAATATTAACTATGGCAAATAGGCATAATCCTAGTAGCTATATAGAAATTTAATTTATTTAAGATTATAATATACAAATATTATATATAAGGCATATTCAAAAAATAACAAATTAGTATGCCTAAATGAAGATTTAAGGGAGGACTTAAAAAATGAGTTTATATACAGAATGGACTGAAATGGTTGTTGACTATGTTAAAACTAAAGGCGAAGAGGCTTTTTGGGCAGAATATAGTAAGTTAGAAAAAGGAATATACAAGGATTTATTATCTAATCATAAAGAAGTTAAAAAGACTACTATTAATGAGTTAGCTAAAGAACATAATTCTACAGTAGAATTTGCTATGGGGTTTATGGATGGAATTAATGATAGTTTAAAGAATCAATATGATCTTGAAACTATTGATGTTGATACTGAATTAGTCTTTGATTTAAATTTAGAAACTTTATACTTTAATATGTTAGATGCCAAAGCTGAATATTTATATACATTACCACAATGGGAAGGTATATTCTCAGAAGAAAAGAGAAATGAAATACAAAAACAATTTAGAGAATCTAAAATTGTAAGAAATTTTGATAAAATAGGAAGAAATGATGTTTGTCCATGTGGAAGTGGCAAGAAATATAAAAAGTGCTGCGGAAAAGACAAATAAAATAATTCTTGAATTAAATAATAATAAAAATCAGATTATGAAATATATACTGATTAAGTTGAGAAAGCTCTATTTTTTAGATAGGGCTTTTTCTTTTTATTAATTTCATGAAAAATAACAATTCACAAATATGAATATGATTGGTATAATTATACTATAAAAAATAAAAAGAATAAATGGAGCTATGGTAGCACTAATAATAGATTTTTCAAAAAATCTATATTGGTGCTTTTATTTTTTTATCTGATATCTAAATACCACTAAGACACCAACCTATCTAGATTTTAGTTGAGCTTTATAAAAGTAGAATTAAATGTAAATAACAATATTTTTTGGGGGGATTAAATATGAATTTGAAACTTAAATATGTACTTAATAGGAATTTGAGAGAACATTCAGAAAAGGTTTTTGAAGGAATATCTAACGGAAGGAAAAAATCATTAGATAATTGGTTCAATGATAAATGGGCTCAATTAGACAATATTAAGAATTCACTTGTGGCATTAGAAGATAATGACAATATAGTATGTAGCTATCTAGAGGAGATTGTAAAAAAGTATGAAGATTTTTGCGAAATATTTGTTTTAGATGAAAAGGGGATAGTATCAGTTTCTTCATGTAAGGGTCATATAGGATTAAATATGAGTGACTTACCTAATTTAAAAGCTGGATTAGAAGGTAGAGCATTAATGCATGGGCCATACATAGATAAGAGAACTCTAGATACCGATATAAAAAATAAGAAATTTGCTGATGATGTTACATTGATGTTTTCTAGTAAATGTAAAAATCATAATGAGCAAATTAGAATATTATGTTGTAGAACATTAAATGATGACATGAGTAATGTAATTCAAGATGAAGATACACATATATATAAGGATTCAGGAGATAACTATTTATTTATGGTAAAGTCAAATAGAGGAATTAAGCCTGGGACAGCAATATCTAGAAGTAGATTTGAAGATAATACTTTTACTTTGGGAGATAATCTTAAGGATGGAATCAAAACTAGAAGTTGGGGTTTAGTACAAATTAAAGAGCATACTGAATTCGAAATAATATTTAATGATCCAGCAACTAATCAATTACATCAAGGTGTAGATAATACTATTAAAAATAAAAAAAATTTAGACTGTTGGCCTGGATACCCTGACTATAGACATATCATGGTTGGAGGTAAAGGTGTATTAATAACGCCTCCTAATTGTGATGAAGTTTGGGGTATGATGTGTGAAGGAGATATAGATGAAATATATAATTTTCAAAGTATTAACTTAAAAATGCCGATAGCGATATCAATCATGTCAGGAATATTAATATCAATAAATTTGATAACAACAAAAATTGCGCCAAATATGAGTATATTCACATCTCTAGGTATGTGGCTTATATTATCAATATTTACTTTGGTGATTTCTAAAAAGATGGTTTCATCACCACTAAGCAAGACGATAAATATATTACAAGAGATTGCAGAAGGTGAAGGGAATTTAACAAAAAGAGTAAAAAAAATGTCATCAGATGAAATAGGAGAATTATCAAGATGGTTTAATAAATTTATAAACAATCAAATGAGTATGTTATATAGAGTTAAAAAATCAGCTAGAACTACAAAGAAATCAGTAAATATAGTTTCAAGCATAACAAGTGAAGTTAAAAAAGGAATGGGGATAATAGAGAATACAGTCGTAAGTTTATTGGAGAATTCTAAGGAGCAAAATTTAGTATTTCAAGATACAAAAAGTAAATTTTCAGAGATCACAGCATCTATTCAAGAAATGGACAGCCTGATTCTAGAAGTTTCAGGAATAATTGAAGGAACTAATGAAAGTTCATCAATAGCACAAAATGCATCAAAAGAAGTTCTAAACAATATGCAGGATTTAGAAAGTACAATTAATAGAACCGTAGAATCTATTAGTACATTACAAGGATATTCAAATGAAATAAGTGAAGTTATTAATGTAATAAGTAATATAAGTAAACAAACTCAGCTTTTAGCCCTTAATGCATCAATTGAGGCTGCAAGAGCTGGAGAGAGTGGAAGAGGATTCACAGTTGTAGCTGAAGAAATATCTAAATTAGCATTACAAACAGAAACAGCAACTAAATCAATAAGTAGTGTTATTAAGCAAGTTCAAGAGCAAACGCAAGCTACCTTTGAATATGCAGGGGAGATAAATAATAAAGTAAGCACATCAACAGGAAGTGTAAAAAATTCAATGCAATCATTTGAACAAATCAATGATGATGTAAATATAATTGCTGAAGCTATGCAGTCTATTACAAAAATAACTTCAACTCAAAGTGAAAATGTTGGAGATGTAATGAACAATGTAAGTACTATGGCGGATAAAATAGAACAATCTACTGAAAATAATTCAAACAAGAGTGAAGAATCATTAACAATGGTTAAAAAGATATTAGGAGAAATAAGACAATTAAAACAAGCTACTGAAGTTCTAGAATACTCATCAGATAATCTAAATGAAATGGTTGGTTCATTTAAATTAAATTAAAAAAGTATAATCCCGCTTATTTCTAGTTTGAATATACGCATTATTTTGGTAAATACAGGACATAAGAGAAACCAGAATTTTAATATGCATTTTTATGATTTAATATAAAATCTACAAGTTATCCATAGAATGAGAAAGATATGTGGATAAATTTCTAGCTAGAAATAGTATCTGTGGATTATATTTCATATATAGCATTTGTGGATTATATTTCATGAATTATTCTGTTGTTTGTACAAATAATAAAAGTATATTATAATTTACTTTGTCATAATGGCAACTATATAAGTTGTAATTAAGTTAAGGTATATTATTTTACATATGTAAAAATAGAAAATAGTTTATAAGAACTATTTTAAGTGCACAGAAAGGATAAAACTTATGGAGAATATAGACAAATCAATACATAAAAAAAGATGGGTAATATTACTTACAACTGTACTTCTAACATTTATGGCAACTCTTGATGGTAGTATAGTAAATGTGGCGTTACCTGTTATGGCAAAAAAACTTTCAGTAAGTATGGCATCTATAGAATGGGTAGTTACTAGTTATTTAATAGTTATTGTAGCAACTATTCTTATATTTGGAAGACTAGCAGATATTAAAGGTAAGACTACAATTTTCAAATTAGGGATTATAATATTTACACTTGGTTCTCTTATGTGTGGAATATCGAATTCATTAATAATGTTAGTTTTTTCAAGGGGATTACAAGCTATAGGTGCTGCGGGCACTATGTCTACAAGTCATGGAATCATAACACATGTATTTCCAAGTAATGAAAGGGGAAGAGCATTAGGTCTAAATGGTACCTTTGTAGCATTAGGATCAATGATAGGGCCTCCCGTAGGTGGAGTTATTGTATCAATTTTAAGTTGGCAATATATTTTCTTAATAAATGTACCTATAGGAATTATAGCTCTTATCCTTGCAATAAAAACACTTCCTAATAGTACTAAGAATTCAAATGAAAAACTTGATATAAAGGGAGCAATTTTATTTGGATTAACTATGGTACTACTTTTTGGATCATTAACATTTGGTAAAGAATTTGGATATGATAATAAAGCTATTATAATGTGCTTAATTCTTTCAATTGTACTATTTGTAATATTTATAAAGGTTGAAAAGAGAATAGCGGCACCACTATTAAAGCTTGAAATATTCAATAATTCATTATTTTCACTTAGTATATTCTGTGCATTTATTTCATTTGTAGCAATAAGCTGCTCAAATATAATTCTCCCATTTTACTTACAATATGTAATGAAGTTGACTCCATCATATACAGGAATGTTAATGATGGTATCACCAATAGTATTAGCAGTTGTTGCACCCATGAGCGGTCACATATCAGATAGAGTAGGTTCAGAGATTCTAACGTTTGTAGGACTCATAGGAACTAGTTTAGGATTATTTTTAATGTCAACTTTAAACCAGTATTCCCACTTAGGCGTATTAGTTGTATTTATAGGAATAATGTCCATGGGAAATGGAATGTTTCAATCTCCTAATAATTCATTAGTAATGTCTACAGTAGATAAAAGTAATTTGGGTATTGCAGGCAGTATAAATGCCTTAGTAAGAAACTTAGGAATGGTTTTTGGAATATCGTTATCAACAACACTTTTATATAGCCTTATGAGTAATAAAATGGGATATCATGTTACGGGATATATAGAAGGAAGAGATGATGTTTTTGTATATGGAATGCAGTATGTATATATAGCTGCAGCTATTATATGTGGTATAGGAGCAATGCTTACAGCATATAGATTATATGAATCTAGAGCTAAGAAAAATGTAGAAGTGATATAAAAAATATTAAAATATCTTTAGAAGTTATCATAAAATTAATTAACTTTTAGAGATATTTTTTTATTAAATATAAGTTGTTATTTAGAAATTAATGTAATATACTTATATAAGATACTTTTAAAAGTATCCGATATAAGTATAAATTAAGGTGGTAAATATGAGTAATTTATCAGGAAAACCACAAGTTATGAAAAAAGTAAATAGTGCATTAATTAAACGTGTTTTGAAAAACAAAGGATCTGTGACTAAGGCGCAAATATCTAATAGCACAGGAATTAGCATTACTACAGTAAGAACATTACTAGAAGAATTACTAATAAATAATGAAATAGTCAGCTTAGGACTAGATGATTCTAGCGGCGGAAGAAGAGCTGAAAGG
>JAKBFR010000158.1 GCA_021837545.1 Bacillota bacterium
CGAGTCCCGCAATTCCACACATTTATTTCACCTTCAAATAGTATTTAAGCATATTCAAAAAATAGTAAATCAGTATGCTAATCAATTTTATTTCATATGCTTTATATTATTAAAATATGCACCTTAAAAAAAAGTGCGACAGCACATTAAAATCTTTTACACTGATAAAAAAAGTGCGACAGCACAATTAAGATCTTTCCACCTCTAAAAAAAGTGCGACAGCACATTATGATCTTTTACACCGTTAAAAAAAGTGCTACAACACATTAGGCTCCTTTGTGCCTGTAAAAAAATGTAAAACTCTTATTTCTTTTTTCATTCTATATATACATTAACTTTAATTATCACTTGTTAATGCTGAATGATTACTAATTGACAATTGAGCATTGATCCTTGACAATTAGTAATTTAATTTAAATGTACACGTCTGAATTAGGTATTAAGTATCTATAATATCTAATAAAAATAAAATATGAATACAATTATATATATATCACATACTACCTACAGAAGATATATTTCATTAGAGAGAAGGTTATATAATTTGAATGTTACATGCGATTGCAAACAAAATATTGGATTAATACACTCAAATTTAGCAATAGATAAAAGTTATGATATTGTTGAAAGGACATTTGTAGTAGGCGAACGTGATGCTGTCCTATATTTCCTGAATGGTTTTATTAAAGACAACATTATGGAAGATATATTAAGATCATTTTTTAAAATATCTCCTGAAACTATGAATTCATATAAAACTGTTGAAAATTTTATGAATAATGAAATTCCTCATGTATCTATTGAAAAACAAAGTGATTTAGAAAAAATTATACATGCATTATTAACTGGTCAAACAATAATGTTTGTTGGTGGTTATGATTCATTTATAGTTCTTGATCTACGTACTTATCCAGGGGCAGATTCATCAAAACCTGAAAAAGAAAAAACTTTAAGAGGTAGCAGAGATGCCTTTATAGAAAAATTAGTATTTAATTCGGGTTTTATTAGACGAAGAATACGTGATCCTAGATTAGTTTTTGAAATGCATTCAGTTGGTGATATTTCAAAAACAGATGTTTGTCTTGCATACATAGATGGAGTTGCAGATCCTAAAGTACATGATTTAATAGTAAATAGTTTGTCACAATTAGATATAAAAGCTTTAACTCTTGGAGATCAAAGTTTAGTTGATATTATGTGTAAAAAAAATTGGCTTAATCCATTTCCCAAAGTAAGATATACTGAAAGACCTGATATAGCTGCTGCACATATCGTTGAAGGAAAAATAATAGTTATTGTAGACAATTCTCCAAATGTTATGATTCTTCCAACTGGTATTTTTGATTTTTTACAAGATATAAATGATTATTATTTCCCATTATTTACAGGAAACTATTTAAGAATTATTAGAAATTTAACATTATTATCAACTGTTCTACTAACTCCTCTTTATTTACTTTTTATAAACGGCAATGTTTTTTTACCAACGTTTTTCGATTTTTTAAAACCTCAAGACTACTTTGCTATTCCTATGGTAATTCAATTAATACTTTTGGAATTCGCTGTAGATGTGTTAAAATTGGCAGGTATAAATACTCCAAGTCCACTTGGAGGTGCACTATCTTTAGTTGGAGGCTTAATTCTTGGCCAATATGCAATAAAGACAGGTTGGTTTACAACTCAGGCTATCTTATATATGTCTATAGTAACTCTTGGAGATTTTACTCAACCTAGTTTAGAAATGACTTTTGCCTTGAAATTTGAGAGAATGCTATTATTAATACTTTGTGGAATGTTTGGATTCTGGGGATTTATAGGAGGTATTGTAATTTTACTTATAATCATGGGTAGTACCAAAACAATAGCTGGTGACAAATACTTCTACCCACTAATACCATTTAATTGGAAAAAACTTAAAAATCTATTGTTTAGAACAAGAATCTCAAACGATGTTCAATGATATATTTGGAACTCTATATGAAATAAAATTGAACATTGACAATTTAATAATTTAAACTTACCAATTTTATTTAATGTATAAGACCAACTCAACAATTGTTTATCTATATTCGTTCACCAAAATCAAAAAAATAATGGTCAATGCCCAATGCTAAGTTTTCAATAATTGAAAATTGGGCATTGAACATTGACCATTATTACTTTTGAATTATACATTTAGTTATATTGTCTTATAAAAGTCTAGTTCCTTCTTTATCTTGTGTTATTAACTTTTGCTTCATTAATCCACCAAGAGTCATTTTGAAGTAATTTTTACTTGTATTAAATTCTTTTTTTATATCCTCAGAAGAAGATTTATCGTTAAATGGCATAAATCCACCATTTTCTTTTATATAATTAAGTATTTTTTCTGTTAATACTTCTCTTTCATCTAAGCGTTTCTTTCTTGTTGTTATTCCAAGAGTTCCATCTTCATAAACAATCTTAACTCTTGCTTGTATTTCTTCACCTGGATGTATGTACTCAAAATGCTCGTTTGCTAATATTAATCCTCTATATTTGCCATCTATCATTACATTTAGAGTACCATTTTCACATGTATCATAAACTATTGCACTAATCTCGTCAGAAGACTTATACTTACCTACTTCTGCTAACTCTAAGTGTGAATCTATTCTTGTAGTACCTGCTAATCTATCAGTTTTATCTACATACATGTAAAATAAGTATTTTTTACCTTCTTTAAGTTTAAACGCTTGCTCTCTTAGTGGAACAAATAAATCTCTTTCAAGTCCAATGTTTACAAATGCTCCAATGCTATTTTGGCTCACGACTTCTAAATAGGCAATTTGACCTACAGTTACAAGTGGTTTTTTTAAAGTTGAAATTAATCTATCCTTTGAATCTCTATAAATAAATACTTCTAATTTGTCGCCTTCTTTAATTTCATGTTCCTTTGCTGCACTATTGGGAAGTAAAACTTCATCGCCAAATTCATCCTCAAGGTAATATCCAAATTCCACCTTTTTGCTTACTTTTAATTTGTTGTATTCTCCAATTATCATCATTTTTTCATTTCCTCCATCAGCTACCTAATTTTTTAGCTAATTATTTTTCTTTTATTTAATGCACATTCAATAAAATAACAAATAAATCTGCACGTCTATTTTACTTCATATTGCTAAATTTCTTACTTAGTTCTATATAATTTAAACAAGATTTCTTATTATTATAAATTTCTTCTTCTAAAATAGGTTTCATATCCATGAAATTCTTTATCATAATTCATCACCTCATATACATACCTAAAGTTATTTTAACATTAGATTGAGTTATTGTCATTATTTTGCCCATCTTTATAATAATATATATTATAAATAATTTTTAGAGGTATAATATTGGGTAAAAAAAAATCAACTAAGAATAACTTTAATATAGATGATTTAAATTTCTATTATGGTATCCCTCATGCTCACTGTGTATTTTCAACTGGACGTGGCACTCCTATAGAAGCTTTTGATTATGCAAGACATGCTGGTCTTGATTTTCTAATTTTAACAGATCATAATAATTATTTGACTAAAACTGTACATTTAAAAGGAACTGAATTAAGTAAATGGGATACAGCCAAATATTTAGCTTCACGTTATAATAAGAAACATGACAATTTTTTAGCATTAATAGGTTTCGAAAGCAAAACCAATCCCTTTGGAGATATTAATATAATAAATTCTAATAGATTCTTCACTGGTACAGTAAATAACCTTCAATTATTAGTTCTTTGGATGCTTAACAACCCCACTGCATGTGTTTCAATTAATCATCCACATAAGACAATAGAACATTTAGAATATAATCCTATTTTAAATAAACTAATAACTTCTATAGAAGTCGGTAATGGTTCTTCTCCTAACAAATATTTGAGATATGAAAAATATTATTATTACTTACTTGATAATGGTTGGAAATTAGGGGCTATAAATGGTCAAGACAATCACAAATTAAATTTTGGTGATGATGAAAACTTAACATGTGTAATTTCAGATGAACTTACAAGTACTTCAGTCGTTAATGCTTTTAGAAATCGCCGCACATATTCAACTGAATCTAAATCTTTAATTATGTATTTCACAATAAATGATAATTTTATGGGTGATATAATCCCATCAGATAATGATGACTTGCACTTTTCAATTTTTGCTCATGACCCAATTCATAAAATATTACAAATTGATATTATTTCTGTTGGTGGAATAATAATCAAAAAAATATCTGGTTTGAACTTAAATAAAGTAAAATATTTATATAATCATGAATCCTTAAAAAATGAATTGTGGTATATAATCAAAATAACCTTAGATAATAATAAAATTGCCATAAGTTCTCCTATCTTTAGAGCCTAAAGGAGACTTGTACTTATGCGGATAACTCCCCAAAACAAAAGCATGTTCTTTATTTCGGCGAGTTATCCACATAATTATGTTTCTACTTATTTTTTTTTACTCTATTAGGTTTGGCTTTTGGTTTAATTACTATTTGTTTTTCTTTCTTTTTGGGTCCACCTGTTTGTGTAATATCCATAAACCATAAAAAAAACAATACCGCGAATATCGATAGTCCACTTGAAAGAATTTTATTTGTTTGACCTAGAAGTATTTGCCCTATAAATAATACTATAGCTATTGCTAAAGGAATCCACTTATTTATTTTTACTTTCCCAAAAACAAATTTTTTACATAATACATAAACTCCCACTATAATTGCAAACATTAATACGAATGAAATAATTGTTGTTAATAAATTCATCTATCACACATCCTCCTAAAAAAGTTTATACCCTGAAGGGGTAGCTAGTACCTTCAAGTGAAAAGTTTTACTTTATATAGTTAATAATAATTTATATGTAAACTATTATCAAGTATCCATTATAGTTTCTTTTAAAATTTGTAAACTTCTATTATTAGTATAACATAACAATTTTTATTAAAATATCAATATTATAAAATTTATTTTTACAATTTTATATTTTTATCTTTAATTTTTCCTATATCTTTGATAAAATAAAAAAAGTATGTTATAAGAATAATGTGAGGTGATATAATGACTTTAGTTTCAAATAACCATTTAGATGAATTAGACTTACAAATATTGGACTTGTTAATAAAAGATTGTAGAAC
>JAKBFR010000159.1 GCA_021837545.1 Bacillota bacterium
ATCAACGAATACTACAAATCAAACTATAGATTCAAATGTAGGAAATACTATAGTAAGTACTTCACCAAGCACCGGTAATAGCGGTGATTACTGGGGGAAAACTTCAGATGGGAAATGGGTATTACTTGAACAAGGAGTCCCAGCAAGTGGATGGAAAATGGTAAGAGGAAAATGGTATTACATGGATCCAGATGGAGTAATGCAAACTGGTTGGGTAAATGATGGCCAATCATGGTATTATCTAAATTCTGGAGGCGACATGGCATACAATACAATCATTAATGGATATTATCTTGACTGGAGCGGAGCTATGCAATAGATACCTACAGTGAGAAATATACTTAAGTGTATGCTCCACCGAAATGAAGGTCATGCATTTGTTCAGGTTACGTGAGGATTTAGCTGTGAACTTCTACTAAAGAAATATCTACAGCTAAATCCGAAATAGTAACGTTCCACAAAAACATGACATTCATTTCTAGTTTGGGTATTTACAGACTCTTATTAATTTCCCTAAACTCTCTTGGCGTAAGTTTATATTTAGATTTAAATAATTTGTTGAAATATGATACATTATTAAAACCAACTTCAAAGGATATATCCATTATAGAATTAGCGGTAGTATCTAAAAATTTCGAGGCCATCTCAAGTCTATAAGTATTTATATATTCAATGCATGTCATTCCGATATACTTCTTAAAAAATCTCATAAAATGATATTCGCTAAAATTACAAATAGAGCACATGTCTTTTATTGAAATATCATCCATGTAATTCTCATTTATATAATTTAATATTATTTTTATTTTATTAGTTACATCACTCGATAAAGATGTAACTTTATTTTTTGCTATTAAATCATGTTTATAAAGAAGTCCAAAAAAGTGATATAGAAGTGATTTTAATTCGATTTCAAAAGCAATGTCCTTGGAATTATAACAATCAAAAATTTTTGTGACAGTACTAAATAATTCATCATAACCTTTAGAATTTTTTTTGATAATTAAAGGCAATTGATGTTCATTATTTAATATTGGAGCAAAATATTTAATTAGACAACCGTCTGTAATAGCACTTTTCAACATATTTAAATTGAATACCATAGTGCTCCAATGCATATTCTTATTATTTATTTGATGTATGGAATGCAAAGAGAAAGGTTTTACTAACACCAAATCTCCTTTTTCTAATTGATAGGGAATTAAATCTATTTTATATTCACCTATACCTTCATTTATTATAGTAAATTCTATTTCTTCATGCCAATGTATTGGTATGGCATAGTATATTTCAGAAAATCCACAGTAATAAGTAGTAAACGGTAAAATAAAATCACCGTGAACAGCGTTTTCTTTTAGATTTTTTAATTCAACATTATTCATATAAACCTCCATTGCAGCAGTATTGTGTTAATATTAGCTGTAAATTTGCAAGAAATTTAGATATTACCATTATATAATAACATTATAATGATATTTAAAAGTAGATACAAATAAAAAATAAGCACAGAGTGCAACCAGAATATTTTAAGTGCAACTAAGAACTTTTTAAGAAAGATAAGATCATTTTATAGAAATTGTCCATTATCACTTGAAATGTGGCATAGCCACTTTGTTATTATTTTGTATAGATTTAATTGGAGGAAAGAGTTATGAAAAAATACAAACAAGAAACCGATATCTTTGGAAAATTATTAAGTTATGAAGTTGAAGAAAATGTAATTAATATTAAATTCGAACAAGAAAAGGTTTTTATAAAAATAATAAATGCTCATATTATTAATTTTTTTGCGCCTTTATTTAGGGATGATAGAAATTCTAAAGCAGTTGAAAACCTAAAGTCTAGTCATTGCGATTTTGAAATTGAAAATATAAAAAAAGGAATTCAAATATCTACAGGAAAGCTACTAATTAAGATATATGATGAATTTAAAGTTGATATTTATGATAAAGAAGGAAAAGTATTATGTGAAGATTATAGAGGTGAAAAAGACCCATTTATAAGAAGAACTGGAGATTATGAGCTTGCAGAGGCTGAAGGTCACAATCTAAATGGAAGTTTTGATTGTAAAGTATATGTTTCAAAGAAAATGGAAGAAGATATGTATTTTTATGGACTTGGAGAAAAGAGTGGTCATTTAAATAAAAAGGGATATCACTATGTAAACTGGAATACAGATAATCCCAAACCGCATGGTGAAACTTTTGATAGACTTTATAAATCAATTCCATTTTTAATCACTCTTAATAAAGAAAATGCATATGGTATATTTTTTGATAATCATTTTGAAACTCATTTTGATATGGGAAGAGATAATTCTAAATATTACTATTTTTCAGGAGCTGATGGTAACTTAGATTATTACTTTATTTATGGACCATCAGTTAAAAAGGTAGTTGAAGGATATACTAAAATTACAGGAACAATGCCTCTACCTCAGATGTGGACACTAGGATATCAACAATGCAGATGGTCTTATGAAAATGAAGAAAGACTTATGGAAATTGCAAATAGTTTTAGAGAAAAAGGAATACCTTGCGACACGTTATACTTAGATATAGATTATATGGATGGATATAGAGTCTTTACTTGGAATAATGAAAGATTCGAAAATCCAGAAGTTATGCTTAAAAAGCTAAACAGTATGGGATTTAAAGTAGTAACTATAATAGATCCAGGTGTTAAGGTGGATAAAGGATATAAGATCTATGATGAAGGCCTTAAAAATGGATATTTTGCAACCGATAATCAGGGAATAGTATATAGAAATGAAGTTTGGCCAGGTGATTCTGTTTATCCTGATTTCTTAAATTCAAAAACACGAAAATGGTGGGCAGAAAATCAAAAGATAATGACCGATATCGGTGTTAGTGGTATTTGGAATGATATGAATGAACCAGCTAGCTTTAAAGGACCACTTCCAGATGATGTCATGTTTAATAATGATGGAATACCACTAACTCATAAAGAAGCACATAATGTATATGGGCATATGATGGCTAAAGCTACTTATGAAGGATTAAAAAAAGAAACAGGAAAGAGACCATTTATAGTAACTAGAGCATGCTATGCAGGAACACAAAAATACTCAACTGTATGGACTGGAGATAACCAAAGCACATGGGAGCATTTAAGAATGTCACTTCCAATGCTTATGAATCTTGGACTTAGTGGAATGGCTTTCTGTGGAACTGATGTAGGTGGGTTTGGACATGATTGTAGCGCAGAATTATTAAGTAGATGGGTACAAGTTGGAACATTCACTCCATTATTTAGGAATCATTCATCAATGGGAACAAGAGATCAAGAACCTTGGGCTTTTGATGAAAATACAGAAGAAATTAATAGAAAGTATATAAAGTTACGTTATAAATTACTTCCATATATTTATGATGTTATGTGGAATTGTAGTAACTGTGGAGCGCCACTTATAAGACCACTATTATTTAACTATCAAAATGATAAAAATACTTATGAGATTAATGATGAATTCCTTTGCGGAGATAATATTTTAGTTGCCCCAGTTGTTGAGCAAGGAGCTAAGGCTAGAATGATATATCTTCCAGAAGGAGAAATTTGGATAGATTATTGGACAAAAGAAGAATATAAGGGCGGACAAAACATAATTAAAGAAACACCTTTAGATATTTGTCCAATATTTATTAAAGGAGGAACTGTAATTCCAATATCAGAGGAGCAAAACTATATTGGTGAGAAACAAGCTGATAAATTAACATTAGAAGTTTACTTAAGCAATGAAAATACAGAAACAAGATATCATCACTATATAGACGATGGAGAAAGCTTTAAATATCAAGTAGGGGAGTTTAGTCATTATAAGATAAAGGTAACAACCAGTGATAAGGTTGAAATAAAAGTTAAAATAATAGATCATAAATATGATGATAAGTATGAAAATATAGAATTTATTCTTCATAATTTAAATGGAAAGATTGTAACTGTCAATGGAGAAAATGTGGAAATTATAAATGGAAAAGCAGTGGTTTCAAACGGTCTAATCTAGGATTATGTCGCTCTAAGTTTCTATCTAAAGAGATGGAGTGTTAGAGCGACTATACATGTGATAAAACACGAAAAATGTATACGTTTTTTAAAATAATAGTTAGGGCATAGTCTATTTTTTACATGGATATGTAATTTCAACACAAAATTTACACCCACTAGTCTTTGTATTTCTTTTTAAAATAATTGAGAACTTGTTAAATAATTTAACATAGTCTTGTTCATTTATTATAGCATCACAATTAAACATTACCCCATATTCAAATACATTTTTTTTAAATTCATCACGTCTTACTATTGTTCCGTTTATATTTTGTATTTTATCAAATATACGGAATCTGAAATTATATATAATCTCTTTATCTATAGGAAATAAAAGAGTAGAAACGAATAATAATCCACCCGGACCTATATTCTTTACACATACGTCTAAAATTCCTGTTTTTATTGATTTTCCATGACAACTATTGATTGTCATTTCCATACATATGGGGTTATTAAGTTCTAGACGATAAAATTTTCGTTTATTATTTTCATTCTTGCATATTTCAGCCAACTATAACACTCCTTCGATTTTTGACTATGTTTTAATTTAATATTAATAATAACTCATTTGTGCTTTGAATTTTTTTTGCAAGATTTAAAGTTTTAATTCTGTACAATGAAAGGTATAAAGGTCAGATTTATCATATATTACTCTTTGCTAACGTTTTCAATAAAAGCAGTCTTTTCATTTCTCATAGAAAAAGGATTAGAATAGTCATATATATTCTCCAATTAAGTATAATATTTACATATATAATATATTGTACTATATATCGTAATAAATATCTATTATTTTCTAATGATTTAAACAAGAAAACTTTACTTTGTGAATATAATAAGGCATTTTGATTAATTTGAGACTATTAAAACAAACTATTGACTTATAGTTAACTCTAAGGTGTAACATATAATATATAGAAAAAATTAAATTATAAAAGGAGAGTGTATTTATGGAAAATTTCAATTATTCAATACCAACAAAAGTTTATTTTGGAAAAGGGCAAATAGCTAATCTTGCAGCTGCAATTAAAGAATATGGAA
>JAKBFR010000160.1 GCA_021837545.1 Bacillota bacterium
TATTAAAAGATACAGTTACACTAACAATAGATACAACTGGTCCAGGATTACATAAGAGAGGCTATAGAGTGCTTTCTGGAATTGCACCTATAAAAGAAACATTAGCGGCATCAATGGTTTTACTTTCAAGATGGAGAGATGATTTTGAACTTATAGATCCATTTTGCGGATCAGGAACAATATTAATTGAAGCTGCTATGATAGCTCAAAATATTGCACCAGGAATAAATAGAAGTTTTATATGTGAAACATGGCCATCTATGAGTGAAGATGATTTTAATTCTGTAAGAGAAGGGGCTAAGAAGTCTCAAAAAGATAAAGATCTAAAAATGATAGGATACGATATAGATTATAATGTGATTAAATTTGCAATGGAGAATTCTAAGAGGGCTGGCGTTGATAAATATATAGAATTTCAAAAAAGAGACTTTTTTGATTTTTCAACTTCTAGAAAACATGGATTTATAATTTCTAATCCCCCATATGGAGAAAGACTTGGAGAAGAAGAAATATTAGATATTCTTTATAGACATATGGGAAAGGTGAAGGATAAGTTAGAAAGTTGGGATTTCAACATATTAACATCACTTGAGAATTTTGAAAAAGTATTTGGAGTAAAGTCAACTAAAAATAGAAAATTATATAATGGTAAAATTATGTGTCATTATTATCAATATTTTCATAATGACAAGATTAAGAATTTTGGAGACACATTGATAAATGAATTACTAGATTAAAGTAGAATATATTTAATTTAAATATATAAATAAGGATTTGAAAATATATTTACAAAGTTTTATTTACATGTTAAAATATAGTAAGTGAATATCAGTAGCAAAGGTGCTAATAACTGTTAAAGTTGTTAGCACCTTTTTTGATGTATAGGAAAATATAGAATTTGATATTAATGAAATGCTTGAAATACTTGGGGGGGTAATTATAAAAAGGAGGCGTTCAAATAATGGCAGAAGTATATCAAAAGATGGCAGAAAAGATACCTAATATGAGTAAATCACAAGAAAAAATAGCTAAGTACATATTATCACATCCCAATAGCACACCTTTTCTAACTGTAGAAAAATTAGCCAAATTATCTGAGGTTAGTATTGCAACTGTTACGAGATTTGTGAACTTTCTGGGATATAAAGGTTATCCTCAATTTTTAAAAGATACTCAAGAATCTATTACGGAACAAGTAAATAATATTGAACGTATAAAAATAGAATCTGAAAACAATTATGGTGAACAAAAAAATATTTGTGAAATATTTGAAGAAGATTTAAATAATATCAAATTAACTATGGAGGCTTTAAATTTATATGAATTAAAAAAAGCAGTTAATTTATTATTAAATGCAAAAAGAATATATATAGTTGCAAGAAGAAGCTCTTCTGTACTTGGCATATTTCTTAAATATTATCTTGATTTAATGTTTAATAACGTTAATTTAATTGAAAATATAGAACAAATACCAAAGCAAAGTAATGAATTTAGTGATGAAGATGTAATTATTGGAATTAGCTTCGAAAAATATGCTAGAAGCACAGTAGAAATTTTTACACATTTAAAGAAAAATGGAGCGAAAAGTATAGCAATTACAGATAACATGCTATCTCCACTTGTACCATATTCAGATGTTACGTTAAAAGCTATAAGTAAAGGTTCTACATTTATAGAATCTTTTGTAGCACCTCTAAGTTTAATTAATGTTTTAATTGTATATATTGAAAAGGAGAAGAAAGATTTTTTTAATAGTAACGTAAAATTATTGGAAGAAGCATGGGAAAAATTTGATTTATTCATATAATTTATTCATATTCAAAAAAATAACAAGTCAGTATGCTATTACATTTTAATTGTTAGTTTCTTTCATTAGCCTTATTTATAAGGGAATAGAGGTATCCACGTTAGAATTTTAATCTAATGTGGATACCTCTATTACTAAATAAAATTAATCTTTAAAAAGATTATTAAAATCGTTTGGATTTATTATTAAAGACTTGTTAGTATGATAAATAACCATACCAGGCTTTGATCCATTTGGTTTCTTCAATTCTTTTACTTTTGTATAATCTATAGGTAATTTCGAAGAATTTTTTCCTTTGCTATAAAATCCAGCAATTATTGCAGCTTCTTCAATGGTTCTATTTGGAACGTCAAAAGAACAAACAATAACATGTGAACCTGGAATATCTTTTGCATGTAACCAAAGATGATTTTTGTTTGCAAATTTTAAACTTAAATAATCATTTTGCAAGTTATTTTTTCCTACATAGATATCAATTCCATCACTAGAAACAAAATGATGAGGCTTAGAAGTTTTTGCTTTATTAGAAGTTTTACTATTTTTTCTAAATCTTATATATTTAGTTTCAATTAATTCATTTTTTATTTCATCAATTTCATCATAGCTTTCAACATTTATGATGTTAGTGAGAACAGAATTTAAATATTCTGTTTCTTCAATATTTTTTTCAAGCTGAACTTTAGCATATTCTTCTGATGTTTTAAGTTTATTATATTTTTTATAATAACGCTGAACATTTTCAGAAGGAGTTTTTGTTTTATCTAAAGTAATTTTAATATATTGTTCTTCATTTTCACTATAAAAATTTAATAAAGTACATTCGCTATCGCCCTTCTTTAGTGTGTAAATATAAGAAGTTAAAAGGTCTCCTTTTATTCTTAACGAATCTTTTTCAGAACATTCTATGAGAGTTTCGTTAAGTATTTTTGATTTTTTATTACATCTTTCAATATTTGTATGAATGAGTTTTTGTAAATCTGTAGATTTATTTTGAAGTCTATCTTGTTTATCTTTCTTTTGATAAAAAGTATCCAATAAAGTGTGAGGATCACTATACGGAAGCAATAAAAAATCTTCTTCTAAAGAATTTAATTTTAAACAATAAAAGTCTTTAAAAATGCCCAATTTGTTTGTATATATATGAAAAGATAAACTTTCATGCAAATTATCTATAAATTTCTTAAACTTTTCATAAATTTCTTGGTTTGTAGGTGAATTATTATACTCAATGATGTTATAATATAAATCGCTAGATAATAGTTTACTTATTCCTGTAAAACAATTAGAATAAAAATTAGCATCAAAAATAATAGAATTATTGCTTATAAAAGAATTTAATTCTTCATAAGTAATAGAAAAAGGATTTAATTTAGTAGATGATGGAGGATAAACATAATCCACTCCAGGGTATAATACTCTAAAACTATTTATATCAGGTGTAATGTGTTTTATGGATTCCATAACTTTATTGTCTCTATTTCTAACTAAAGTTATGTTAGAGTGACGTCCCATAATTTCGATTATAAGGGAATATACACTATCAAAACCCAGTTCATCTCTATTTTCAATTTCTATTATTAAAATTCTATCACTATCTTTTTGGGTAATGTTTGTAATTCTACCTCCTAATATGTATTTTCTAAGAACCATTAAATACATAGGAGCTTTTATAGGATTTGGTTTAACTGAATTTGTTATATGAATTCTAGCAAACCTAGGAGATGCAGAAATTAAAAGTTTTATGTTGCTACGATCTTTTCGCATAGTTAAAATAATTTCATCTTTTTCAGGTTGATTTATTTTATCTATTCTGCAATTTAATATTGATTTTTTTAAATCATTGACTAAACTATATAAGTAGATACCATCTAATGCCATTTTATGTCATCCTTTCTTAGTGTAACTAAGAGTAGTATAACATTATAGTCATATAATTATCAATTATTAGCAAAATGTAATGTATAGAAGAATATATAGATAGCTAAGATAAAAGTTTTAGTACATGGATTGTGAAAAGATATTGCATAATGATCAATTCTCAATCAAGAAATATTGAGAATTAAATTAAGAAAATATCAAACTATTTTGGGGAGGAATTTAAATGAATTTCTATAAAATGCAAGGTGCAGGAAATGATTTTGTATTTATTGAAGATTTTAATTATGAGATTAAAGATGAATGTGAGCTAGCTAAGAAACTTTGTGATAGACATTTTGGAATCGGGGCTGATGGATTAGTTATTGTCAGAAAATCAGAAATGGCAAATGCTAAGATGGTTATAATAAATGCAGATGGTTCAAGAGCTAATATGTGCGGAAATGCTATAAGGTGTTTTGGAAAGTATGTATATGAACATAAAATTGCAAGTGGCAATAAATTTTCAGTAGAAACTGGAGATGGAATTAAGGAAATTGAGATAATAGTAGAAAGAGATAAAGTTAAATATGTAAGGGTATATATGGGAAATCCATCTTATGATGGACGTGATATACCTTTAAATAATATAGAAAGTCTTATAGAACATGAAATTATTGTAGATAATAAAACTTACAGCATTACTACAGTACTTATGGGAGTGCCTCATACAATTATTTTTGAAGAAGATAGAGAATACAATATAGTAGAAGAAGGATCTAAAATAGAGAAACTTGAGTTGTTTAAAGAAGGAAGCAATGTTAATTTCGTAAAGATAATTGACAAAAATCATATAAGAGTTAACACTTGGGAAAGAGGTGCTGGTGCAACTCTTGCTTGTGGAACTGGATGCTCAGCAGCAGTGGTCGTAGCTAAGAAATTAGGACTTGTAGATAAAGAAAAAGAAATTTTTGTTAAGGCACCAGGTGGTGAATTAATTATAGAAGTTTTTGCAGAAGATGTATATATGAAAGGACCAGCAGAAGTGTCATTTGAAGGTAAAACTTTTTTGTAAAGTGAAACTTTTCAAGTGCAGTTTTACACTCTAGGTGAATTTGGTTGAACTTATATCTTAAAGGGTCACCACGTAACCCCAAGGGTTAGAAGGTACCATCAAGTGGCACCTCGCCTAGATATCAGATAAAATTATTGAATAAGAGGGAATATAAATGAAAATATTAAAAAGAAAGTATTTGAGTATTTTAGTTTTCATTGTGATTCCTCTGCTTTTATTAGCATGTTCGCCTGAAAAAGAAAAAGAAAAAGCATCTAATATAGCAGAGGATATTAAATTGAATTCAGGATCTGTATTAAAGAGCGAAGAAGGAACTTATAAGTTATATAATTATGAAGATGGGAAATATAAACAAATA
>JAKBFR010000161.1 GCA_021837545.1 Bacillota bacterium
TAGAGTTTTAATTCCTCTAACCAAAAGCCATGAATCTTGTGGTCCAAGTACAGCTCCAAAGGTATTCTGTATTTGATAAACTCTATCTCCAAGTTCTTTTGTTTTAGTTACAACTAGTCCTGCTATCACATCACTATGTCCACCTAAGAACTTAGTTGCGCTGTGTACAACTATATCGACGCCAAGTTCTAATGGTCTTTGTAGATATGGTGACATAAATGTATTATCTACTATTGTAATTGCACCATTTTCTTTAGCTATTTCACTAGCAGCCCTTAAATCTGTAACCTTTAATAATGGGTTTGAAGGAGTTTCTAAATATAGCCCTTTTGTATTTTTCTTAAACGCATTTTTTACTTCTTCAATATTTGATGCATCTACAAAAGTAAATTCAATATTAAATCTTGAAAATAATTTTGTTGTTGCCCTATATGTTCCACCATATACATCACCACAAATTACAATGTGATCTCCTGCTGAAAATATTGATAATACAGAACAAATAGCCGCCATCCCTGAAGCTAATGCAAAGCCACATTCTCCCCCTTCAAGTTCCGCTATTAATTTCTCCACTACCTCTCTAGTTGGATTTCCTGACCTTGCATAATCATATTTACCAAAGTTATCTATATCAAATTGATGAAATGTTGATGTTTGATATATTGGAGTACTTACAGATCCTGTAGCAGGGTCTATATCTCCACTTGCATGTATTAATTTAGTTCCAAAATTCATAACTACACCCCTCTTTATTCAATGAACAATTTTCAATTAACAGTTAACAATTGATGATGAATTTACTTCGTAAATTCTTTTAAAAATATATTTTTTTGAAAAGCTGCAGGCTTTTCTTCCTTAACTCTTAAATCTTAATTCTTAACTGTATTAATCGCATTTTCTAAGTCATTTATTAAATCATCTATGTTTTCTATTCCTACTGATAGTCTTAGTAAATATTCATCTACTCCAAGTTTCTTCTTTATTTCTTCTGGAATTTCTGAATGTGTTTGAGTAAACGGATATGTTATTAATGTTTCTACTCCGCCTAGACTTTCTGCAAATCTTATTACTTTAACACTTTCTAAAATTTTGGGTACTAATTTTTTATCCTTAACTCTAAAAGATAATGTTGCTCCAAAACCTGTTGCTTGTTTTTTATTTACTTCATAGCCATCAAAGTTTTCTAATCCTACATAATAAACTTTTTCTACATTAGAATTATTCTCTAAAAACTTTGCTATTTTTATTGAATTTTCTTGTGCTCTATCTAATCTTATATGTAATGTTTTAATTCCTCTTAAAATTAACCACGAATCAAATGGAGATAATGTTGCTCCAGTTGACATATGAATTCTTCTTAGCTTTTGTAAAACTTCTTCATCATTTCCTACTATAAATCCAGCTAACAAATCATGATGTCCACCTAAATATTTAGTTCCACTATGAATTACCAAATCAGCACCTAATTCTAATGGTTTTTGATAATAAGGTGTCAAGAAAGTATTGTCTACAATTAATAGTAACTTATTCTTTTTAGTTATTTCTCCTATTGCGCGTATGTCTGTTACCTTCATCATTGGGTTAGAAGGAGTCTCGATAAATATAGCTTTTGTATTCTCCTTTATAGCCACTATTATATTTTTAGTATTTGTTGTATCAACAAATGTAGCTTTTAATCCAAAATCCTTATAAGTTTCTTCAAATAATCTGTATGTCCCTCCATACAAATCATCAGACAAAATTATATGGTCCCCTGATTTAAATAAATGTATACAAGCAGTAATTGCTGAAACTCCTGAAGAAAATCCTATTGCCTCTTTTCCACCTTCTAAAACAGCCAATGTTTTTTCAGCCTCTTCTCTTGTTGGGTTTTGGGCCCTAGAATAATCATAACCGGTACTGTTATTAAGTCCATGATGCTTAAATGTAGCTGATTGATATATTGGATAACTTATTGCTCCTGTAGCTTTATCTCCACCGGATGCTCCGCTAACTGCAATTGTTTCAAAAGATTTTTTTAAAATCATTTTTTTGCCTCCTTTAAATTATTATTGCTTAATGCTTTATTAATTGCTTTTAATACTCAAATTAAATTATTAAAAAAGTCACTTCTAAAATAAGAAGTGACTCTGTAGCCATAAGATAAGTTCTAATAAAACTTAATTTCCCTCTCATTTTTCAAGATATTCTCTTGCAGGATTTAGCACCAACGAAAAAATTCCCATGAAATTTTTTTCAGGTTGCCGGGTTTCAAAGGGCCAGTCCCTCCACCACTCTTAATAAGATTAACTTATTTAAATATTTAATTTATTACTACTAATTATACATAGTTAAATTCTCTTGTCAATAAATATTAGTAAACTCATCGACTTTCTATGTGATTAAATATTATTTTAAATTTAATTTGAAAAATTCATCTTTAATATTTCCGTTTAAAGTTGGTGATAATTCATTTAATGTATTTAGTATATTTATTTTATTTTCACCAGTTGCTAAAGTTGGAATATAATCATTTCTATCATTTCTTGAAGAAATCATTGCTGGAATTACTTTATATTCAAAATCTACTACTTTATTGTCTTCCATATTCACCTTAACCTGAAGTATAAATGTTCTTTTATCTGGAGGATTTGAATTTCCTCCAAAACAGAAATTTCCCATCGAATATGCTATGAGTTTACCTTTGTAATTTTCCATACTTTGAATTACATGAGGATGTGAACCTATAACAGCATTTGCACCATTATCAATAGCAAACCTAGCTAAGTTTTGTTGAACCTCATATGGTTCATATGATTTCTCTATTCCCCAATGAAAATATGGAATAATCACTTCTGCTCCCTTATTTCGAAGTTCATTAATGTCAGTTACTATTTTTGTTTTTAACCCATTAGAATATTCCCAACCTGTATACCCTAAAAATCCGAATTTAACTCCCTGTATCTCTTTTAAAATTTGATAACCTTCTCCACATATATCTATATTATTTTCCTTTAGTATATTTATAGTATCATTTATTCCTTGCTTTCCATAATCATAAATATGATTATTAGCTATTGTAACACCATCAATAGATGAACTAGTGAGAATGTTTACATACTCCTTAGGTCCCTTAAAGTTATAAAAAATCTCTCCTTCTTTAGGACTTTTAACATCTGAGTCTGTAAATGTTGTTTCCAGGTTCACTAAAGTGTAATCATCTTTAGTAAATATGCCAGATACATTTTGCATGAAATAAGAATAGTTTTTTCCACTATTTATAAATGCCGCTGGTAAACTACTATTATATGCAAATTTAGTATCTGTTCCTAAAGTAAAATCTCCTGCTACTGAAATTATAATTTCTTTTTTGACAGGATCCTTTTTTATTTCTTCCTGATTTATATTTTTTTCGCTTGTATCTTTATCATTATTATCCTCAATCAATCGATCATTAACTTCACTTTTTCGTACATTTAAATTAATTATATTTTTCAAATAGAATGCTACTCCACATACTATTAATATACTTACAATAATTAAAGAAATATTCTTAAATAAATTATTCCTTCTGTACTTTGCACCATCCTGATACTTTTTCTCATGCTTATTACCGGAGTTTCTCTTCTTCATATATTGATCTCCTAGTTTTTAAATTTCGAGTTATTTATATACAAATAATATCATATTATGGCAACGTCTTATATAAAATTTTCTTTAAAAATACTATTCTTTTTCTGCTTTTGTTACCTCTTTACTATGATAACAAATTAATATATCTAAATCTTATATACATTAATAACATCTTCAATAATTTTACTCCTATTTTGTATCTCTTCTGACATATTAGTAATTAATTTGGAGTCTTTCTCATAACTTGTTGCTGTTTCAATTAAAAGTTCATAATCACCATCAACATCTTTCTCTATGAAAGTCAATAAATCTTTACTATGCTCACTTAAGTTATCAAATGCGCCATGTACTTCACTAATAACTTTTTTAATTTTATCAACAGTCTCTTTACTTTGTTCTGCTAAACTCCTCACTTCATCAGCAACTACTGCAAATCCTTTTCCTTGTTCGCCAGCTCTAGCTGCTTATATTGCTGCATTATTTATAATATCTTGAGTTGTTCCAAGTTCCTTTATAACATTTTTCATTTAGTTTACGCAAACGCTTGCGATAATGAGCATAAAACTTAGTACTATCATATAACTAATTATTATCTTCTTTTTAAGACTAGTACCCTTATTCTTATCTTTTTTAACTACGCTTTTTTCTCTAGTTATTTTCATTATTACTCTCCTTCACTTTGTTATTTTATTATATTAAATTTATTACTTATTTTTATATTCATGTTAAACTTTAACACAATTATAACTCATGTTTCCTTCAATTCCCATAATTAATTAATATAATTTATAGTAAAAAAAGAATTCTTTTAAGTTAAAAATATTTTTTTAATTTAAATTAGAATCCTTTTATTTATTATTAAACTTTAAATACTCTAACGTACAAACTTTTTCTTTCATATTTAATTTCAACCTATGCAATCGCTTCCAACTATAAAAATCTTTCAATCGGAAACTTTGTATAGTTTCTATTTAAATGATTCTCTTTTTATAAGTTTAGAGTCAATAATATAATGGTTTATTGCCATTTCATTACTTTCCAATGAATCTATTAAAATTTTTGCAGCATAATATCCAAGCTCTTTCGCATTAATGTCAACTGATGACAATGGAGGAGTCTGAAATTCTGCCAATGGACTGTTGTTAAATCCTACAACTTCTATATTTTTAATTTCTCTTTGTTTAAGCACTTTAAGTACACCAAAAGCCAATATATCATCTTCTACTATTATAGCTGTTGGGCTACTGTTTTTTAATAATTTGATAGCTCCATCAATACCTTCTTGTTCACTAAATTCATTTCTCATTGATATATTTTTATCTTGTATTAAAATTCCATTAATTTCGCATGCAACCTTAAATCCCTTTAATCTGTCTTTTGTTACATTCCATTCATTCTTTGCACCTAAAAATGCAATATCTTTATGTCCTTTTTTTATAAACTCATTTACTAAGTTATATGTAGCT
>JAKBFR010000162.1 GCA_021837545.1 Bacillota bacterium
TAGATATAAATATTTTAATGCCCGCGTTAGTGGATGCAACAAAGCAGCTAGAGTATCGATTAAGAAAAGAGCAGCAGCATTATTCCAGCTCGGTAAAAAATAAGATAATTCCTCATAATAGAAATATCTTAATCCCTATAAACTTAACTCGTATTCACCACTGGGTAGGAATTGTAATTGAATTTAACAAGTTTAACCAAGCGCAACGAGTTATTTACCTTGATTCTTTATACTCTGGTATTCCAATACATATTGAAAGGGTTCTGCAGAAAGTTTATGGAAAAGACGTCAGAATAGAGAATACTCATGGATTATTTCAGGTTGATAGCACTAGTTGTGGCCCATTAGTAGTGGAAAATTTAATTCGAGCAGCCCAACGAACCAATACAGTACATATTGCTACTAAAGAAGAAATCCAAATAATAAGGAAAAACCATATCGCGTTGGTAGACAAATATGGCCCCCATTTACGGTTAAGTTATGATAAAGATTTTTTACCTTTATTTGGGCATATGGTGAAAGGTGAGACAAAAAAGATGGCAGAAAAACATAATCTAACTTCTATTATGTATGGTGGTGGAAGAAAGCAAAAAGATAAGAAGGGTAAACAATCCAAATCGCCGACCGCAAGTTCTAGTGTATCTACTGTGCCAATACGACCATATCTAACAGCTAAACAATTAAGATTTTTACTAAAGGATAGAGATTTACTAAATTTTACCCGAAGGCTATATGCACTGCTTGCGGGTCATAGATTGATTTTAGTATCAATAGCCCCAATAGAACAACTAAATATACAAAGCATATCGGATATTTCCGAACAACATCAAAAATTACCAGTTTTAATAAAGCAAGGAGAAACCTTTAATATTTATGGTTTTAAAGATGGAAAATGGCAAATAACTGTTATAAACGAGCCTAATGCAGTTAAATATCTAATGACATTACCATTTATTGATGGAAAACCCTCCTTAATAAATAGTAGAAGTTCCCCTGAATTAATTGAGAATATCACTGAAATATTAAAAGACGGCCATACATTTTCTGGACGAGAAAACCAACCGAGAAGATTACTTGACATTTTCGCAGAATTATTAGTTGGAGATGAAATATGTGCCGCTGCAACGTTTGATGGAGAACATTTATTTATTGCAACCAATAGAGGCAACCACGAAGCTCCTACAATTAGTTGGAATGCTGGTATGCGCCCTGTACCAGGAACGTATCATCAATGTTTACTTTGTAAACCATTTTTAAGTATTAAACTCGGCGATAGTACCCGAGTTATTGAGTCCCAAGAGATACTTTATAGACCATATTTAGGGATACGTGTTAATCAAGAAACCTTAATACCAGAAGCAACCAAAACTGTGTTGCGACCGGATGTTAATCAGATAGTATTCAACCTCCCACAAAATATTCGCGAACAACTCGGCTTTCCTAAAAACTCTCCTGATGTATCATACAGAGTTCACTTGACCCCAGAACTACCATTAGAATTGGGACAAACAGTTGTAATTCCCTATGACCACCCATCTCATCCGCAATTTGAAGATATGAGAACTTATGTAGATCCTCTAAAAAGAAGAGTGGCTGTTATTATTAATCATTTAAATATGGTTATTAGAGTTTACAACCATGAAAATAAAGAGGGAGCTTTACGAGTAATTAAAAATAATCGACTAAGAGTGTTTATGCAATCATTGTTATGGGAGGCTGCTCATTGGCATAACTATGATCTGAGAAATTATATTGACCCCATGAGTAAGATCTTTCGCGAACAATTTGAAAGTTTTATTAATTTATTACTTGCAGATTTTGAGAAATTTGTGAGTGAGAATCATGTACATAATATAACTTCTTTAGTTGTGAGAGCGTGGTGGGAAACAGTTACTCCAAAAATTGAAAACAGAAAAATCTTGGCACCAGATTTTATTAGATCGGATATAAAAAGATTTATGAGATTCTCCAGGCGCTATTGCCGCTACTTCAATAATCTTGAAAAATTAGAAACTGCTATTATAGCTGATGCTGAATCTAAAGGAGTACTATCTCGCTTAATGTCTCAAAAAAATTCTTCTGAAACGCTGCCCGTAATTGTTGGTAATGAGGAGGATGATTTACATGCCGAGATACGATTATTTTTGCACTTTTTTCTAAATGGAAAGCAAGTTCCTTATATAGGGGTGTCGCAATTATGTTGCTGTCCTTGTTACTTACTGATGGAACGAATGGGGGTGGAGGTTTGTGGTACCCACGGAAAAATGTTTGGGGAATGGTTATTAGCTAAGCAAATTATAGAAAATGAAGGAATTCTCAAAAGATTGTTTGGCGATAGATTGTATGAAGAATATTGTAATTTGAAAACAGGGCGTGTGAATTTGCCAGAAGATAAAAAAAGCAGCCCTGGTATAACTAAAGCTGAGGCTGCCTTACGAATTTTTCAATCATTGGGAAGCTTAAATAAAGAGGACTTAGAACGTTTTAAAATCGGACATGAACGGTTACAGGACTTGAGTGAAGGTTTTGCTGATGATTCTGATGAGGAAAATGACTTTTCTTCTAAAGTTTCTGATAGAGAAAAAACTAAGAAGGTTGATGGTGGAGAAGCGAAAGATTTTCTTTCTGGAGAATTGCTAACCGAGTTTACAGAGCTACGACCATCTATACCTTCAGATGGAAATTGCTGGGTTAATGCAGTTCTAATAGCTGCTCAGCGTATACCTGGCCTAGCAATACCCGATACTTTAAATGATATTACAAAATTAAGGAATGAAATAGTAAATAGGCTTAAATCTAACAGGGGACAATATGAAGAACGTGTTAAAAATACTATTATATCTCTTATAAACCAAGCAATAGATGAAAATGATGGAAATATTGAAGGAATTTCTGAAGAGTTTCGTAAATTACTATTACCAATTATTGAAAATGCGAGAATGCATAGAATACTTGATAGAATGTTTTATGAGCAGATCCGTCTTATGGAAGCACAACTCCGTGATGCTGCTCCTTCACAAGTATCGGAGGAAGTGAGTAGAAATTTATCTATGCTAAGAGAAAGACAGGCTCAACTTGATGCGTGGTGGGGTTCTTTTTTAAACGAGTTTATAAGAGAGAGGGGTTATTTAGCTTATTGTGAAAATTTACTTATGAATGGAACTTGGGGAGGAGATCTAGAACTAGGGATATTAAGTGAGATTTTAGGAGTTAGAATTGAAGTATATAATAATACTTTATCTTTTAATAAGAGATTTCGTGTGAGAAACACGATGCATCAACAACTTTATAATTATATTAATCGTGTTAATGTCTTTAACGAAACAGCAGGGCATGTGATACATATATTACATATCGGAGGAAATCATTATAATGTGCTTCTTCATTTAATAGAAGAGGTTCACATAGGGAATGGTGTTACACATATACCAGTAGAAGTAGAACAGAACTTAACTAGTATAATTACAATTCCAAACATAACAAATGAGAAAAGATTGCTAATCCTTCAGCAATTACAGATAGAAGAATTACTATCACAACAACTATCAGAAGAAATACCGCACAATACTTATTATTGGGGTGGGCCGGAATAGCTAATTTGCATAATAGACAACGCGTACCATCAACATCCGATAACAGTAGTAATATTTCTTACTACTGTTATCATAAGTGGCAACTTTAGTAGGAGTTTGCCACTTGTTTATTAGCTTATTAATTATTAGAAAACCATTTAATAACTCTGGCTATGCGACCGAAAGAAGTTTAAAATTGGCATAACAAATATCATCAACTGGTGAAACTGAAGTGTTGATAACATCATCAATGGATGAGGAAAAATTTCCAACAGAGATGTTTGCTGGGTTGTATCATTATCGCTGGGGAGTAGAAACATTTTTCCTAAACTAAAGGGAAGACTTGGTTTGGAAAATTTTACCGGAAAAAGCGTTGAAGCAATTAGACAAGACTTTTGGTCTACCATAATGATTGGTAATTTAGAAACAATAATGACAGGAGATATTGAGGAAGAAATAAATCATGAAATTGATGAGACAAAGCCAAATAAAGCTATAAACAAAGCTGTTTCATTTAATGCTATAAAAAATTTAGCATTTGAAATATTATCTGCTAAAGTTGATCAAAACATACTTGAGGATAAGCTAAAAAAATTATTTTTAACTAATTTGACATCTATAAGAAAGGATAGGATCGTGCCCCGCTATAAAATAACAGACACACGTTCCCTAAACTTTCAGAAAAGATTTAGAAAGCATGTATTTTGATATTTTTGAGAAAGACTTGAAGATTTTGATTAAACAAGAAGCTTAATGTCTTTGTGCGTGAACTATTTTGTTTTAACTGTAAAATATGCTTCTAGTAGGAGAAATAATTACGAAGCATTGCGGTTTTGAATATAAAAATTAATAAGCTAATAAACAAATTGCAAACTCCTACTAAAGTCGCCACTTATGATAACAGCAGTAAGAAATCTTACTACTATTATAAACCAGATTATAGTATGAATTTGAACAGAACAAGTGTAACTATTAGGCCTTTTTGATAATTTGGTGTATAGTTTAACTATGATTAAAAAATTGTTTTAGATCTTTTGCTTATTTTGTTTATACAATATTTAAAACAAGGAAAATATAGTGCACTGTATTCCAAAAATACAACTTCCCGTGGAGCGAAACAATTTTACTGTATTGTCTTTGTCATGTTTTTTACTTATTTTATTGATCATATTAGCTATTATAATCAGCCAATCTACCGTAACTTATTTAAACAATAATTTTTTACAACAAAACTCTTATAAATCTTACAAACTAAACCTAAACATGGATTATAAGTATAAAGGTACGGATGTGAATATTGTACTCCAATTACGAGCCAAAGAAGTTAAGCTCGATTTAGATATAAATATTTTAATGCCCGCGTTAGTGGATGCAACAAAGCAGCTAGAGTATCGATTAAGAAAAGAGCAGCAGCATTATTCCAGCTCGGTAAAAAATAAGATAATTCCTCATAATAGAAATACCTTAATCCCTATAAACTTAACTCGTATTCACCACTGGGTAG
>JAKBFR010000163.1 GCA_021837545.1 Bacillota bacterium
TACCTCACCAACTAGCTAATGCGACGCGGGTCCATCTCATAGCGGATTACTCCTTTAATTGCTGTTTCATGCGAAACTACAATCTTATGCGGTATTAATCTTCCTTTCGGAAGGCTATTCCCCTCTATGAGGCAGGTTACCCACGTGTTACTCACCCGTCCGCCGCTAATCCGTTCCCGAAGGAACTTCATCGCTCGACTTGCATGTGTTAAGCACGCCGCCAGCGTTCGTCCTGAGCCAGGATCAAACTCTCAATAAAAAGTTTAATCTTAGCTTACTCAAAATAAAGAATTGCTGGTTTACTTAAATGTATTTATCATATTCTGTTCAATTTTCAAAGATCTTTCAGTCTCTCGACCGCTTTATTATGATAACATCCTTAGCTATTATTGTCAACATTTATTTTCATAAATTCTTAAATAATTTTTGCTAATTTGTTTCTTTTCGTTAACCATTTTCCGTGGCAACGAATATTATAGTATCACGTTTTTCACATTCAATTCATCGAATAACACTTATGTATATAATATATCCTGATATTACTCGCTTTTTCTTTGAAAATCTATTTATTTTACCCAAAGACACGCCAGGAAACGTTAACTTTATTATAGGCAAATATAATTGAATTATTAAATTATTAACTGCACTTTACTACTATTCAGATTTATTTTAGTATTAATATTGTAGACTTGTTAATTTAATTTGTTAGATAGAGAAAGTATATACAGTTATTATATAGTTGTGCAATCACTTAACAAACTTAAATGTCAGAAAACACTCTATAGAATCTATACATATTATACGAGAATATATATAAATACATTTTACTTAAAGTCATTAACAATTCTATGATTAATATAATTTTAGTTTAGGGAGATTTTAATAATGAATAAAAAAATACTGTACTTATTACTATCAATTACTATAGTTTCTTTAATGGGATGTGGAAATACAGCAACTTCATCCTCATCTGCAAATTCTGCTTCTAGTTCCTCATCAGCAAAATCAATACAGGTATCTAATTCTACAACTACTGTATCAACACCATTTACATTAACAGATAATAATTCTTCATATTTTTGTCCATTTGTTTTTAATGGAACTGATTTAATATTTCCTAATCCAGATGAAAACAATCGAATTTCAACAATTCCTGACCCATTGCCAAAGGATATTCTTCAAAGTAAAAATGTTACTAACTTTGCGGATTATTCTGCAAGCAATATAGCATTAATTGATGAAATGCTTTATTTTTCTAATGACTCAGAAAACGGTGCGCTATCTTCCTTCGACATTGCTGACAAAACATATACTAAAATAAACACTCATTCTATAAGTAGCCTGATGGCTATTAATACTGACTTGTTCTACAAAAACAAAGCTGATGACAATAAAGTTTATAAAAATGACACAACAACCTCTAAAGAGCAGGTAGTATCACATGATAGTGTTGGTTCCTTTATGGTTAATGGAGACTTTCTTATCTATCAAAACTTAAGTGATGGTGCAAAACTTTATTCAATCAAAACAGATGGTACTGAAAGACAAAAACTTACTGACTATACAGCTAATAGTTTTGTAGTGTATGATGGACAAATATTATTCTTTAATTCTTCTGATAATAATAATTTATATTTAATGGATCCTTCTACATTAGATTGTAAAAGAATTTCTATAATGAATGGGTCAGAGTTAAAAATTATTAATAAATCTTTATATTTTATTAATGGAAGTGATTCAAATAACCTGTATTCACTATCAGTAGATACAAAGAATTCAACTGCAACATATAAAGCAGAAATATCTCAAGGCATTAATGACTATTATTTAACTTCTGCAGGTATTTTTTATAGTCCAAGTGTTAATGTAAATAATATTTACTTCAAAAAGTATTCTACTCAAAGCTAATACATAGAAAAGATGGGGGAGATTATTAATAAATATTTTCCACCCATCTTTTTCATTATAATAAGTACCACTATAAACTTCTTACTATTTCTTTAAATTTATTTCCTCTTACCATAAAATTAGGATACATATCAAACGAAGCACAAGCTGGTGATAGTGTTACAATATCTCCTGATTCAGCTGTACTTTTTGCAATATTAACAGCATCTTCTAATGATTCTGCTATTCTTATATTAATCTTTATACCTTTCTCTTTTTCTAGCTTGTCAAATACTTCCTTGATCTTGTCTTTTGTATCTCCCATGAGAATCAATTCTTTTATATAAGGATATCCTTCATAGGCTAATGGTTCAAATGGAATATGCTTATCATATCCCCCCGCAATTATTATTACTTTTTCATCAAACGCTTTAAGTCCAGCTAAGGTCCTAGTTGGGCTTGACGCTATAGAATCATTATAATACTTAACCCCATCTATTTCTCTTACAAGCTCGCATCTATGCTCAACACCTGTGAAACTTTGTGCTACTTTCTTCATAATTTCAGTAGAGACATCATCTTTCGTTGCTGCGAACGCTGCAAGATAATTTTCAACATTATGCATTCCTTTGATTACTATATCATCCTTTTTACAAACTTCCTTACCATCAAGGTAAAGAACACCGTCCTTATAATATGACCCATCCTTCATCTCTCTTTTAGAGCTAAATTCCCTAACAATTCCTTTTGCTTCTTTTAAAAACTCATGTGTAATTTCATTTTCTCTATTTACAATTAGAATATCATTTGAATTTTGATATAAAAAGATATTTTTCTTGGCATCAATATATTCTTGCATATCTTTATGCATATCCAAATGATTAGGTGCTAAATTTGTGCATATAGCAATATCTATCTCTTGAGCCATAGTCATAAGTTGAAAACTCGATAATTCTAATACAACTCTATCATCTTCATTTATGCTTTCTATTTGTGAAAATAATGGCGTTCCTATGTTTCCTCCCACCCAAGTTTTATAACCTTGTGCTTCAAGTAACTTAGAAATAATTGTAGTTGTAGTAGTCTTTCCATCACTACCTGTTATCCCATATACTTTTCCTTTAGTGTATCTAACAAACTCTTCCATTTCAGATGTAATATATGCACCTTCCTTCTTAACTCTGACTAATGATTCGCTATCAATTCTCATTGAGGGCGTTTTAAAAATCACATCAAATCCAGTAAGTTTATCTAAATATCCTTCTCCAAGTTCTAAGGCTACTCCTTTTTTATTGAAATCAACTGCTACTTCTCCAAGTTCTTCCTCGGTCTTTTTATCAAAGGCTGTTACAGTTGCACCTAAATCTAACAAAAAATTGATTAGTGGAATATTGCTTACCCCGATTCCAACAACACCAACCTTTTTTTGATCTATAAATTTTTTGAAATTTGCAAAGTCTTTTTTCATCTTTATCCTCCAAAATCAAATAATGTTCCTCTATCTGCTATAAATATTACCAAAATCTGTTCTTTTATATATTAATTATAGCACTTAGGTTAAAAAAATAAACTGACTCAAAAGAAATTATCTTGAGTCAGCCTTTGTCTTTTATATTTCTAGAATTCTAAACTTGATTGAATATAATTTTCTATTTCACTTATCTTAATTCTTTCTTGTTCCATTGTATCTCTATTTCTAATTGTAACTGCTTCATCCTCTAATGTCTCAAAATCAATTGTTATACAATAAGGAGTTCCAATTTCATCTTGTCTTCTATATCTCTTACCTATGCTTCCTGTTTCATCAAAGTCAAGATTAAACTTTTTACTTAATTCTCCATAAACATCTAATGCTTTTTCTGAAAGTTTTTTAGAAAGAGGCAATATAGCTGCTTTAAATGGTGCTAATGCCGGATGTAAATGCATAACTGTTCTAACATCACCATCTTCTAATTCTTCTTCATCATATGCTTCAATTAAAAATGCTAATGCAACTCTATCAGCACCTAACGATGGTTCTATTACATATGGTATATACTTTTCATTAGCTGTTTGATCTAAATAGCTTAAATCTTGACCTGAATGTTCTTGATGCTTAGTCAAATCATAATCAGTTCTATCTGCTATACCCCAAAGCTCACCCCATCCAAATGGGAATAAGTATTCTATATCAGATGTTGCATTTGAGTAGAATGATAATTCTTCTTCACCATGATCTCTCATTCTTAAATTTTCAGGTTTTACATTTAAATTAAGCAAGAAATTCCAGCAATAATCTTTCCAATACTTATGCCATTCTAGATCAGTGCCTGGTTTGCAGAAAAATTCTAACTCCATTTGTTCAAACTCTCTTGTTCTAAATGTGAAATTACCAGGAGTAATTTCGTTTCTAAAAGATTTACCAATTTGTGCTATTCCAAATGGTACTTTCTTTCTTGAAGTTCTTTGTACAGCCTTAAAGTTAACAAATATACCTTGAGCTGTTTCAGGTCTTAGATAAATTTCTGACTTAGCATCTTCAGTAACACCTTGGAATGTCTTAAACATAAGATTAAACTTTCTTATATCTGTATAATTCATCTTTCCACATTTAGGACAAACTATATTATTACTTTCAATATATTCTTTTAATTGTTCATTAGTCCATCCATCAGCGCTAGCTACTTCTGCACCATTTTCTGTCATGTGATCTTCAACTATCTTATCTGCTCTAAATCTTGCTTTACATTCTTTACAATCCATTAATGGATCTGAAAATCCACCAACGTGTCCTGATGCAACCCAAACTTGACTATTCATTAAAATTGCAGAATCCAATCCAACGTTATAAGGACTTTCTTGGACGAATTTTTTCCACCATGCCTTTTTAACATTATTCTTAAATTCTACTCCTAAAGGACCATAATCCCATGAATTAGCTAACCCACCATATATATCTGAGCCAGGAAATACAAATCCTCTATTTTTGCAAAGTGCTACAATCTTATCCATTGTCTTTTCTACTGCCATTATTTATCCCTCCAAATATATTTTATTAAGTGCACATCTCAATACTCTCATTTTCATAATCGCCATCTATAAAGCTATCTATGCTTTTATAAAAATCTTTGTATTTTTAAATAAAATAAAAGGGCTATAAGCACAAAGGGACGAAATTATAATTC